>JAJBAW010000137.1 GCA_020532545.1 Candidatus Cloacimonadota bacterium
ATGATGTATAATTAGTTGAGAATTGAGAATTGGCGTGCTGGATTCGACACGTCTCGTGTCGAGTGAAATTGGGGTCAATGTAGAATTTAGAATGTATGATGTATAATTGATTGAGAATTGAGAATTGAGAATTGATCAGCCCGGCTGTCACCTGCTGGGCTGATCGCTTAAGGGCTCTATTCGAAACGTCTTTCCAGTTCAGATAGAAAGCCCTAACCCTAAAACGCTAAAACGTTAAAACGTTAAAACGTTAAAACCCTAAAAACAGAATTCCATTGACATAAAGGCTAGATTCTAAAGCATGGCAAAAATATCATTTTGACAACGTAGTCCAAAGGAGCTAAAATGCCGTATATTTCTAATACAGATAGAGATAGGCGTGAGATGTTAGACAAGATCGGAGTAAAAGATTTTGACGAACTGATCCATGCGATACCTAAGAAATTCCGTGTAAAAGACGGACTCAAGCTGGATAAGGCAATGTCTGAACTGGAGATCACCAACAAGATCAAATCTCAGACCTGTAAAAACCTTAGCTGTGGCAGCGTGAACTCATTTTTGGGAGCCGGAGTGTACGATCACTTCATCCCCGCCGCAGTGGATTCCATCGTATCCCGTCCGGAATTTTACACCGCCTATACACCTTACCAGGCTGAAGTAAGCCAGGGTACTCTGCAATATATCTATGAATATCAGACCATGATTTGCGAACTCACCGGCATGGAAATTGCCAATGCTTCGATGTATGACGGCGCCAGTGCCGTGGCCGAAGCGATCCTGATGGCAGTGCGCAAAAACAAAAGAGAAAAGGCCATTTTGCCAGCTACTCTCAATCCTGAATTTGTAAAAGTTATCAAATCCTATACCGAAGGCGTGGGCATAGAATTGCTCACCGTCCCTTCCGCTGGCGGTGTGATCGATCTGCAGGCTCTGAAAGGCATGATGGACGATACGATAGGCTCTGTGGTGCTGCAAAGCCCCAATTACTTTGGCAATCTCGAAGATACGCAGGCTATCTCAAAAGTCGTGCACTCCAGCGAAGGCTGCCTGCTCATCGCGGCTGTGGATCCCATCTCCCTTACCATCCTGAATGCTCCGGCGGAATATGATGCCGACATCGTGGTGGGCGAAGGTCAGGCCTTGGGCAACAGCATGTACATGGGCGGTCCGCTCTTTGGCTTTTTTGCCACCAAACTCAATATGGCGCGGCAGATGCCGGGTCGCATAGTGGGTGGCACTTTGGACGTGGATGGTAAGCGCGCTTTTGCTCTTACTTTGCAGGCTCGCGAGCAGCATATCCGCAGGGCCAAGGCCACTTCCAACATCTGTTCCAACCAATCCCTTTGCACCCTGGCCGCCACAGTCTATATGAGCCTGATGGGTAGGGAAGGCCTGAAAGAAGTGGCTATTCAGAGTGCACAAAAGGCTCACTATCTGGCCGATGAACTTGCTAAAATCCCCGGCATTAGCCTGAAATATCCGGCTCCTTTCTTCAAGGAATTTGTGATTACCACTCCAGTACCTGCGGCTGAGATCATCGAAAAGATGGTTCCAAAAGGGATTTATGCCGGTGTGAAAGTTGGGAAAAACGAACTGATGATCGCAGTAACCGAAAAGAAACAAAAAACCGAAATGGATGAATATGTAAAAGCTATGCAGGAGGTCTGTAATGTCTAAGAGCATATTTGAACACTCTTCCCCTGGCCGCAAAGGCGTGGGACTGCCTCCCCGTGATACGGATACCCCGCTGGATAAGATCATCCCCCAGAAGTATCACAGACAAAGCGCCGCCCGCCTTCCTGAGGTGAGCAAGCTGGACGTGATGCGTCACTATATCGAGCTGTCACACAAGAACCATTTTATCGAAAAAGGGCTCTATCCTCTGGGTAGCTGCACCATGAAATACAATCCCAAGATTCATGAGGTTCTGGCGCGTCATAGCTGTTTTACGAACCTGCATCCTTATCAGCCGGAGAGCACCATGCAAGGCTCTCTGGAGCTGCTTTATGAGCTGCAAGAAGATCTCGCTGAGATCTCGGGCATGGCTGCCGTAACCCTGCAGCCGTCTGCCGGAGCTCAAGGCGAATTCACCGGAATCAAGATTATCGAAGCCTATCACAAGGCCAAAGGCAATACTCACAAGACCAAGATCATCATTCCGGATAGCGCTCATGGCACGAATCCGGCCACCTGTCATCTGGTAGGCTACGATGTGGTGGAGCTGAAATCGGACGCTCAAGGGCGTTGTGATATCGATCATCTGAAAGAACTGGTGGACGAGAATACCGCTGGTTTTATGCTCACCAATCCCAATACCCTGGGCTTGTTTGAGACTCATATTGAAGAGATTGCCGAGATCATGCACTCATTTGATGCGCTCATCTATATGGATGGCGCGAATATGAATGCACTGTTGGGCATTGTTCAGCCGGGTAAGATCGGTTTTGACATTATTCATTATAACGTGCACAAGACTCTGTCCACTCCTCACGGTGGTGGCGGCCCTGGTGCCGGTCCGGTGGGCGTGGTGGAAAAGCTGATTCCCTTCCTGCCGGTGCCCATGGTGTCCAAGGATGCGGATGGCTACCATCTGGATTATAGTCACGAAAAGACCTCCATCGGCAAGGTGCACAGTTTCTATGGCAATTTTGCCGTATTAGTACGTGCCTATATCTACATCAAGATGCTGGGATCAGAGGGTTTACGCAGGGTAAGTGAAAACGCCATTATCAATGCCAATTACCTGATGGCGATCCTCAAAGATTATTACCACATCCAGCATTTGGAATACTGCATGCATGAATTTGTGGCGGATGGAACCTGGCAAAAGAAGGCCAATGGCGTAACTACCCTGGACATCGCCAAGCGTCTTTTGGATAAGGGCTTCCATGCTCCCACAGTATATTTTCCTTTGATTATCCCCGAGGCCATGATGATCGAACCTACCGAGACCGAAGGCCTGGAATCCCTGGATGCCTTTGCCACGGCTATGATCGAAATCGCTTCTGAAGCGAAGGATGATCCAGATATGTTACGCACGGCTCCGCACACTACTCCCGTAAGAAGAGTGGATGATGTGCGTGCCGTAAAACAGCTCGATCCCATTTTTAAGATCGAGGAATAAAGACTTATTACAAGGAGCTCTTTTGATGAAAAGACTTAGCATATTACTCATGGGCCTGCTCGCTTTTAGCGGGATCTTCGCACAGAGTGTGAAGCTGGGCTATGTGAATACAGACCGCATCCTCTTGGATAGCAACGAAGCGGCGGAAATCTCGAGACTGTTCAATCTCGACCGCCAAAACTGGACTAATCAAGTCCGCGAAATGGATAGCAGTATCCAGCAGATGGAACGTGATTTTGAGATTCGCCGGCTCTCCATCTCGGAAGCCAGCAAACGCGAATTGCAGGGCAAGATCGATGCCAAGAAACAGGAAGCCGGACGCCTCTTGGAAGAATATTTTGGCGAAGGCGGCCGCGCGGAATTGCGCTATCGCGAACTCATCGATCCCCTCACCAAAAAGATCCATGATATCATCACCAAGATCGCTGTGGATGAG
>JAJBAW010000138.1 GCA_020532545.1 Candidatus Cloacimonadota bacterium
CTGGTTTTCATGGCTTCCTGGCACCAAGGCAGCACCAGATTAGAGGGGTGACAGATGATCTGAGCTCCCCTTAAAGCGAGGCTACGGGCAGATTCCGGGAATTGCCAGTCAAAGCAGATCATCATACCGATCTTGACCCCACCCTTGGCTATTGAGACCGAAAACGGACTGTCTCCGGCAGAGAAAAACAACTTCTCGCGAAAGTAGAGATGGATCTTGCGATAGATTTCATAGCTTCCATCCGGATTCACCAAAGCTGAGCTGTTGTAATATTTATCAGCGGATTTTTCGGCAAAGCCATAGACGATGCTGCAATTAATTGATTTTGATAAAGCTCTAAAGCCCTGGAAGATCTCTCCTTCAGGGATGCTTTCCGCCACTTTCTCCATCTCATCCAGGTGAGTAAAGACATAGCCTGAAATAGCCAATTCCGGCAACACGACTAGGTCGCTTTTGAGATCTTTCAGCATTGAGTTGATCTTGGCAAAATTCCTTTGGGGCTCTAAAAACTCCGGTTTGTACTGTAACACCGATACTGTGTATTTCATTGTCTCACCCTCATTAGCGGTGCGATGGCCCTATCAAAGGCGCCATGCACTTTGCAGATTAGCAGTCCATAATTTGTGATGGGAACGCCCCGCCTGTGACATTCCAGGATTCTGCGGTTCATCTCTGCGGCATTGATCATGCAGCCCCCGCAGTGAACGCAGAGGGCAAAGTCTTCCAGATTTTCCGGGAAATCGTGCCCGGCATAGACTTCATAGATTAGCTTTTTGCCGGTATATTTACTGATCCAACGTGGCAGTTTTACCCGGCCAATATCGTCTTCCTGAGCGTGATGAGAACAGGCTTCGGCTATCATCACCTTGTCCCCGTCTTTGAGCCGATCGATCTGATCGATGCCCGTAAGCAGCACATCCAGCTCGCCCTTGTAACGCGCGAAAAGAATGGAAAAAGTGGTTAATTCAATGGGCTCGGGAGTCTCTCGATTCACTTGCTCGATGACCTGAGAATCTGTAACCACAAGGTCCGGCGGCTCACTCAGCATAGCCAGGGCTTCCCCCAGTTCGGTCTCTTTGACCATGATGCCAATAGCATCGCGATCCAGAATCTCTCTTAGGGTCTGCACTTGCGGCAGGATCAAACGGCCCTTGGGAGCTGCGCTGTCGATGGGGCAGACCAGGATTATCCTGTCTTTGGGTTTGATGATGTCAGCCAGGATCACGCGCTCTTCTTTATCGCTCTTTGGAGCCAGCTTCACCAGTGCAGCTTTTGCTTCGGAGATACCTGTCTTGGCTTTGGCGGAAAGGCTCACATAAGGGATCTTAAGGTCTTCGCAGTAGCGTAGGTTAGCTGCTCCCGCCTGCGAAATGTCAGCTTTATTGAAGACCATGAGCAGGGGAATCTTCATCTCCCTGATTTGGTTAAGCATATCCAGTTCGTGCTTATCAAACTTGCTGCCGTCATTTATAAAGATCACAATATCAGCTCTGTAGAGGATCTTACGGGCGGAGGCCACCCTTTTTTGCCCCAATTCACCTTCATCATCCAGACCGGCAGTGTCATAAAAGGTTACCGGTCCCAGAGGCGATAGCTCATAGTGCTTGGCTACCGGGTCTGTGGTCGTGCCAGGAGTCTCAGATACAATGGCAACTTCTTGCCCGATCAGAGCATTAATCAAACTGGATTTTCCTGCATTTCTACGCCCCAAAAGGGCAATAATCAATCTTTCACCACGAGGGGTAGTACTCATCTATCTGCTCCATATATTCTTATCTTTCTTTTCATACAGCCAAATCAGCCCTTTTCCGTCAAGTCCTTTTTTAGAGGGCCTGTCATGTGATAAAGCAAAGCCCATCTCAAGCTCAAACTCTACGCTAAACCAATAGAATGTAATCCTGCCAAACATTCTGTAAATATAATCCTCAGTACAGCCAAATCTTTTTGCTTTGCATAATTTCAGCTATTATCAGCAGAATTTACGAGTCAAAAGGGGTGCAGGACAGCTATTTTTCCTAGGATCATTGATATATTTCCACAATTCTATAGAGAGGGAGCCGCTTTGGCATAGCTGAACTTATGGCACCATTTTGGGCTTCATCCCCTTCATCACCTTCATCGTGATCCTGGCAGCGTTCATCCCAATGCTGATGGATACAGGCGAAAATGCCGGCTCACAATCTGCCACCTTGGTCATTCGCGGTATGGCTCTGGGAGAGATCGCCATCAAGGATTATTTCCTGGTGATCTTCAAAGAAATCCGTTTGAGCCTGATCGTGGGAGTAGTTTTGGCGCTAGTGAATTTCCTGCGGATCTGGCTGTTCAATAATGACATACTGCTGGCAATGACGGTGTCGCTGCTCTTCGCCGTGGTTTTGGCCAAGACGGTGGGTTGTACGCCGCCCATCGTAGCCCGTAAATTCAAGATTGATCCGGCTATTATGGCGGCTCCGATTATCACCACGATCGTGGGCGTACTGTCGCTACTGGTTTATTTTAAGCTGGCGGTGGTCTTGCTGCATCTATGATAGGGGTATAAAAGATATAGGTAACAGATTTGAAGACAAAAAACCCGGGGAAATCCCGGGTTTTTTGTCTGATATAGCCAAAGGTTATTTCATCAGAATCATTTTTGAAGACTGAGCTCCTTGTGGCGTGGTTATTTTATACATATATATACCTGATGACACAGTTTTAAGATTATTATCCTGACCGTTCCATATGATTGAGTGATTACCTGCGTTCATCTCACTATTAACAAGGGTGTTTACCTTCTGTCCGCGGAGATTGAAGATTTCCAGTTTACATGGCATACTTGAGGGGAGCGAAAACGATATAGTGGTGGAAGGATTGAATGGATTGGGGTAGTTACATGCTATAATAACTTTATTTGGAACATCTTGCCCACTAGATTGGCACAATTCATAGACCTCATTAAGCAACAGATCGATACTCAAGATCCATTCATCATGGTTAGAAGGTTTTAGCTCAGGGTATTTCCCAGTATAGTCCTGACATTTCTGGGAGTTTCCCATGAGTGTGTAAATGTGGCCTATATCAATTACAGCATATAAGGAATCAATACTTGATGGAGGATTACTGATCACGCTTTCGTAGAAAGAAATAGCATCAATGTAATTCTCAATTCTGATATCCGTCTGTGCTATCAGTCTGGATACAATATGCTCAATTCCAGGATTCAGATGTAAGTTGTCTTCTGAAACGAAATAGGTCTTCAAAGCAGTATAATCCAAACTCGGATCTCCTCTGTCTTTCTTTAGGTCTTCAATTCTCAACAATGCCTTAACAGCAAGGGCTGCATATTCAGTATTTGGAAAGCTATCTATGATCTGCTTATAAGCTACAATTGCTGCTTCATATTCAGCGTTCATTTCATGGTTATATGCCACTCTATATAATGCTGCGGCGGAACTTTCTTCTATTGCCTCCAGATTTCCGGGAGTCCAGGTGGGCTCATAAAGAAAGGCTGATGCAGGATGCAAATCTACTTCGGGGTCAAAATTATCACCCCAATAATTA
>JAJBAW010000041.1 GCA_020532545.1 Candidatus Cloacimonadota bacterium
TTTGCTGGAAAACGAAAGCGTGAGCTTCACGGTGAACTTCAATCCCCAAGCCGCAGGCGCACACACTGGAAACATTGCCATTAACGACAACCGCGGCTTAAGCAATATTGCCCTCAGCGGTGACTGCATCGATCCTACCATCACCAGCTTCCCTTACATTGAAGGATTTGAAACAGTTACAACTCCCGCCATGCCTTTGGGTTGGACGGTAATCGATAATAATGCTGATGGCGACAAGTGGGTAAGCTCCACCACAAACCCCAGAACAGGTGTCAATTGCGCCAGATTATATACTGATTATAATACTGCCAATGATGACTATCTTGTTACACCGCCAATCGTGCTTACCGGCAATCAGAGATTAAGATTCTGGGCACGTGCGCAATCCACTTCTGAAGCAGACGAAATATCCGTACTGCTGTCCACAACCACCCCCACCGCAGCGGCCTTTACCAATGTTCTAATGGCCTCCACACCGATAACCCTAACCAGTTACTCTGAGTTTATCGTGGACCTAAGCGCTTACACTGGAACATGCTATATATCCTTCACTCGTAAAGACGCTCCAGCAGATGGATACTACCTGCACGTTGATGATATCTCTATTCAGGATATGCAACCAATTGCGCCGGAACAGGCAACTGTGCTGTTCCCTGCCGATGGCATCACTACCCTCCTGAACCCCAAATTGCAGTGGGCTCCCAGTATGACTGGTGAACCTGCCAGCAGCTTCAAGGTGTACATGAACCAAGGCGGCATCTTCAGCGAAGACGATCTGGTGTATGAAGGCGAAGACCTGCAGTATCAGACTACTGGCCTGACCTATGGCCAGACCTACTACTGGAAAGTATTGCCCACAAACACCTTTGGCTCAGATCCTGCTTGTCCTACCTGGACATTCAATACACCCGGAACTGATCAATTGGCTGAAGGTTTTGAAGCCACCACCTTCCCGCCCCTTGGCTGGGCTAATGGCAGCAGTGGAAACTGGACGCGCAGCACCTCGACCCCACTCTTTGAGGGAACAGCCTCTGCTTACAAATTCACGTCCACCACAGCGGTGTATGATCTCTCTACTCCGCTGCTTACGATAGTTGCTGGCAGCAAGATAGATTTCTATACCCGTGCCAGCGCCACATCGCAGGTGATGCAAGTGGTTTATTCCACAGATCGCCTTACCTGGACCCAGATTGGCACCGATATCACCTATCCTGCCATTAATATCTGGTATCCCATCAGCATCAACCTCAGCAGTCTGGCTGGATCGGACTACTACATCGGCTTCCGCACTCCTGCTCAGACCACAACCGGAAGCATTTATGTAGATCACGTAATCGGACCAAACATCACCCCTGTTCGCCCCGATGCTCCCACCCTGAGCGCTCCCTCGGATGCCGCCCCAAACCAGAGCCCTAATCCTAAACTCACCTGGACTGCGGCGACCACAGGTGGCATCCCCACCGGATACAATATCTATCTGGACACAAATGCGGAGCCTATAACCCTGATCGGCAGCAGCACCACCACCAGCTATGATGTGAACACCGCCTTGAATTGGGGCGACACGTATTACTGGAAAGTGGAAGCTACTAATGCCACCGGCACCAGTAATGCCAGCATAGTGCGTAATTTCACCGTAATGAGTGATCCCACCATCTACGATCTGCCTTATTTGGTAGATTTTGGCACCAGCACTTCGCAAGCCTTCCCACCCACCAGCTGGACCCAACTCGGTGGCCTTTATCCCACCACCACCGGAACAAGTTCCCAATGGGGCAGAGGAAATTGGCTGAATGGACCTACCGGAAACAACGCTGCCAAGATCAACATCTACGGCACCACTCGTAATGGCTGGCTGGTAACTCCACCCATCGCCATCCCGACAGATGGCCATGAACTGAGATTTGATCTCGGACTCACCAAGTATAACAACGCCATACCCATCGAAGACGATACAGCGCAGGAAGATGACAAATTCATCGTCCTGGTAAGTGATAATGCTAATATGAGCAATGCCACTATCCTGCAAGAATGGAATAACGAAGGATCGAGCAATGTGTTCAACTCCATCCCTCATACTGGAACCAGCGTGATCATAGATCTTACCGGCCATACCGGAGATAAGTATTTCGCCTTTTATGGCGAATCTACCCTCGCAGGAGGCGATAACGACCTCTTCGTAGATAACGTAATGGTTCGCGAAACCCCGATCGGACGCCCCGATCCTGTCACCCTCGTCAGCCCTGCTAATGAAGCTACATATCTTCCCGTAGAAGGCTTTACCTTGAATTGGACTCCTGCCATCACAGGTGGAACCCCAAGCTCATATAAAGTCTATCTGGATACCAATCCTGATCCCAGCACCCTCATTGCCACAGAGACTGAGCCCTCTCACGAGATAGTAACTCCCCTGGCCTATGGCAGCACCTATTATTGGAAGGTAATTGCCCACAATAGTTCCGGTGATGCTGATGCCAGCACTATCTTCAGTTTCGAGACTGTGCCAGAAGGCTTGGTTGTCTTAGGAGATGGCACTGCGAATAACAGTCTGCCCGTAAACGCCTATTATGGTTACACCTATTCACAGACCATTTACCCTCAGACCTCCATCAATCTGGCTGATCAACGCATTGAAAAGATCAGCTATTACTGGAATGGCGCTGGTGTAGGCACCAATACTGGTGGTTGGACTGTGTATATGGGACACACCTCAGCCACAGAATTTGCCAGCACTACAGACTGGATCCCCTTAACTGAGCTTACTCAAGTCTTTACCGGCAATGTGCCCATCCCTGCGACTGCGGGTTGGATCGAAATACCCCTGCATACTCCATTCATCTATAACAACATCGATAACCTCGTGATTGCCGTGGATGAGAATACTTCCGGTTATGATGACTCAGGCCGTTACTTCTATACTACAGGCACAGGCACCAACTCAGTAAGCATAAGATATCAAAATGACAGCACCAATCCAGATCCGGCATCTCCTCCTACAGGAACCTTGGTATCTGCCTATCCCAATATCAGGATGCAGCTTGGTGATATTCCCACCGGCGCTCCCGGCCCTGTAACCCTCATCTCTCCTGAGAATGAAGCTACAAACCTGCCCATAGAAGGCTTCAACCTCACTTGGGCACCAAACTTGATCGGTGGATACCCTGAAACTTATGCTGTCTTAATGTCCAGGAACGAAGGCGATCTCGACAACGATCATTACTGGGATGGTATCACTGATACCAGTTTTGATCCCACCCAGGTTGAGCAAGACCCGATTGCATACGAATATGGTGAAACCTGGTATTGGACAGTGATGGCCTTCAATGAAGAAGGCGATGCCTACCAGGAGACTCCCTTCAGCTTCACCATCATGGATGATCCCAGAATTCTCAGCTTGCCTTACAGCGAGAACTTCGATGGCGTTTCAACTCCTGGCTTCCCTGAGGCTTGGACTGGCTACAAGAGCAACAATTCATCTTCGCTCTACACCAGCACCAGTTATGCCGTTTCATCACCCAATAACGTGTATATGTATGCTTACACCGCCTCCGAGACCATGCGCCTGATCACTCCAGAAGTCCTGGTACCTATGAACTCGATCAAGCTCAGCTTCTCTGCCCGTGGTGGCAGCACAGGTTATAACCTGCTGGTGGGAACCGTGGATGCTCTGGATGAAACCGGAACCTTCACTGAGCTCGCTTCCATTGATCTTACCAATACCCACACAATCTACAGTGTGCCCTTTGGTAGCTACACCGGTACTGACCGATACATCTGCTTCCAGCATGGCTTGGGCGGAACCTACCGCAGCATCTATATCGATGACGTCGCTATGGATGAGCTGGTGCCAAACGATCTGGCTGTAGTGTCCCTTACCGGATACGACTACGGCTTCCAAAATACCGATGTCACTCACACTGTAACCGTGAAAAACAACGGCACAAATACGCAGAACAGCTACACCGTTTACCTGAAAAGCGTAGATGGCCGTATCGTTCTGGCCAGTGAAACCATTACTGAAGAACTGCTTCCTGATGCCACCAAGGCAATTGAACTCACCTGGGCTCCCAGTTCACTTGATGCGCTTGAGATCTATGGTGAAGTTGTGTTGGCTGGTGATGTAGTTCCAGTTAACAACTTATCAGAGACCATGACCTTCACCACTCATCAGGAAGGAATCCTCATGGAAGGCTTCGAAGATGGGGTTATTCCTGCAAATTGGACAGTAATCAATGCCGATGGCGGTACCAAAGTCTGGGAAGCCCAAACCGCTAACCCTCACACCGGTACTTATGCTGCCCGAATCATGTACGAAACCAGCTCATTAGCTAACGATGATTGGTTGATCACTCCTCCGCTGCAAGTAACATCCAGCACCACTGATGAGATTAGTTTCTGGATGAGAAGCTACGGCGCCACTTATGATGATCCTTGGCAGGTCTTGATCTCCACTACCGATACCAATCCCGCCTCCTTCACCATGATCGATGAAGGAACCGGACAATTGGCCGCTTATGTACAAAAAAGCTACAACCTGGATAGCTATGGCGATGCCGTGGTTTACCTGGCTGTACGTTACATGGGTGCCTTCGATTGGTACTTGTATGTCGACGACTTCGTAGGACCTCCCATCTATGCTCCTGAGAGCTTGGCACAACCTGTAGTAACCATTAGTAAAACTGGCAGCAACGTAGTCTTGGATTGGAATGTGATCCCTTATGCCACCAATTACCAGATCCATACTGCTGATGCCCCCGAAGGACCATACACCCTGGTGACTACGGTATCTGGAAACACCTACAGCACTTCTGCTACCAGCAAGAAGTTCTTCAAGGTAATAGCCAGCACCGGAACAAGCAGAACGATAAGTCAACGACCTCTGTCTTTGGAACAACAACTCTTGAAAGATGAAGCAGACAGAGCCGCACACGGCAAATACTAACAATTAAATCTGCGGATAATCCGCATACAAATACACCCCCGGTTTCGGCCGGGGGTTTTTTATAGTAGCGCAAGACGCCGTTCTTGCGGAAAAGGCAATAGAACACAGATCGCTGTTGCTGGATTGGATGCGTCTCGCGTCCAGCAAGGCCGATGGCCTTGGAAAAAGAGGAACATTCCTCAAGTAAAAAGAGAGCCCGTCTGCAATCCACTTGAGCTTATGTCGAATAAGGCCGGAAGTCCTAATAAAAGGGAGACAGACTTGAAAAATCGAGCAGGTCCCGTGCACTGCAAACGGGGACGTTTGCAATCCAGCAACTCCCCCGTCTCCCCCTCAGTGTTCTCGGTGTTCTCGGTGGTAAGACAATCTGCGCAAACCCGCCCGATCCGCGTTCTGGCCCTGAATAAAATAGATCACGCTTTTTAGGTTTAAGTTCCTGTTTTGGCGCGTCAATCCGATCCACGTTCCGGCGCTGAATAAAATAGATCACGCTTTATGCTTATTTCTCTTGACAGTTATTGGGGTAGATCCAATCTGCATCTAGCGATGATGTTGTATATAACATATAGCATCGTATTCCCTGTATATCAGGAACTTAACTGCACGCATTGAGTTAAGTTCAGGTCTTACCATACCAGAGTATTTTAGTATAACGAAAGCTGCAAAGCTTAAGGAGACCCCATAATTTATCCAGAGCGTGTACAAGTTGCTGCTGCGGCAGTGCCTATACGAGGTTTCGGGCCTTACCATTCCCAGCCCGCCTACTCCTATAGGGAAATTGCGCTCATACTCCCCATCAAATCCGAAGAAAACAAACCAATCTCATCCCGAAGCAATCACTGGCACCATATCACCCGCACTCTGAGTAATAATCGTCGCACATTATCACCAAAACCGCGGAATATATGTCTCTGGCAATGCTTCGACCCACCCTTCACCCTTCAAAATAAAGAGGATTGCGGCCATTGCGGCCAGCAAATCGATTTGCATTTACAACAGTTCCTATCTGAACTGACCAGCAAATCAACCATCGAGATCAGACATAGAGAGTATGATTAAGCTCTCTTACAGGACATAAATAATAGTTTTTACTCAAGGAGTAAACATGAAGAAAATATTAGCATTAAGCCTATTGCTGCTGTTTATCACAATGGCTTTTGCCGCAGAATACACCATCGGCACCGGCACGAGTACTCAAAGCTATGTCCCGTTTTACGGACTATATGACTATAGCTGGAGTAAAGTGATATACACCAAGGCAGAGATTAACACCGCGGGACTTAACGCGGCAGGCAATATCAACTCGATTGCCTTCTACGTTGGCAACACCCCTGCCAATTACACAATGCCAGACCAGCGTGTATACATCCGTCATACAAGTCTGTCCACCTATGGCACAGCCACGGATGAAACAGGTACTGGCTTTCCGAACAACGCCAACTTCGCCCAGGTTTTCCAGGGCGACATGGTTTTCAACGGCGGAGGCTGGCGCGAGATCGTATTCAGCACCCCCTTCAACTGGGATAATACTCAAAACATCGAAATCTTATGGGAAAACTGGAATGGCGATTACGTCAGTGGCTATCCCACTTTCCGTTATACGACAGCTGCTAATACCTCTGTTTACAAATATGCAGACAACTCTTTCCCAACAGTTGTAGGCACTAGATACGGCAACCGTCCAAACATCCAATTTATAACCCCCACAACCACCCCTCCCAATGCTGCAATGATCGGCGCACCCGCTGATGCTGCAACTCTTGTACTCCCCACTGCCACCCTTTCTTGGGCTTCCGGTGGAGGTGCGCCAACTGGTTACAAATTGTATTTCGGAACTGATGGCGCGGGTACAAGCACGCCAACTAATATTGTCAACGGCACAGATTTGGGTAACGTATTAAGCTATGATCCCAATCCGGACCTGACGGCTGGAACCACCTACTATTGGAAGGTCGTACCTTACAATGGCATTGGTGATGCTACTACCTGTCCGATTTGGAGTTTCACCACTATGGGTGAAGGCTACACCCAAATCGGCACAGGTACTTCCGCCCAAGCCAAGCCGTTCGGAACCCTTTGGGGATACGAGCGTGCCGCAGCTCTATACACAGCTGCGCAAGTAGGCTCCATAGGTTCTCTGGACGAAATAGCCTGGTATTGCGCTGCCACAACTGCCACCGCAGTGCCTTACAAAATATATGTAAAATCCACTACTGATGCAGCTATGACTTCCATGACCTGGGCTTCTTTCGTAGCAAGTGCCCAGTTAGTGAAAGAGGGAACTTATACCTTTAGCTCCACTGGCTGGAAGCTATTTACTTTAGACTCCCCCTTCCCATACATATCAGGTAACCTGATTATCGGTGTGGAAAGTAATTATGGTGGAAGCGGTGGTGGAAGCGGACATACCTTCCAGTACTCTACTGGAGCTACCGGATCGCATCAAACCTGGACCGGCGACACTAATCCTCCCACAACAAGTGGTACATTAAGTACATCTTTACCCAATGTATTAGTACATCTGGGAGAGCTTTCTGCTACCCCGGAACTAGTCGTCAATCCCACTTCCTGGGATTTTGGCCAGAGCTTCCTCAACATCGCTGCCACCAAACAGTTTACGATTAGTAATATCGGTGGCGGAACTCTGAACCTCAGCAGTGTAGTCGCTTCCGGCAGCTATTACAGCATCACTGTAGCTCCCACAGATATGGCACTTACTACCGGTGAATCTACTACCTTCACGGTGCAGTATCTGCCCACCGCAACCGGAGCCTCTCACACCGGTACGGTTACAATTACTGATGGTAGAGCTGTAACTACAATTAACCTCAGCGGTAGCTGTGTTGATCCCACCATCTATCATGCCGATCTGCCGCATGTGGAGAACTTTGATGCTGTCACCGTTCCTGATCTGCCTTTTGGCTGGACCAGCATCAATGTAAATGCCGACGCGGTAAACTGGGGATCTTATGCCTCCACCCCCTATTCTGTCCCAAACAGCGCCAGCATCGGATACAATGGCTCGCTGGCTTTGAATGATTGGATGATCAGCCCTCCCCTCAGCCTTGAAGTTGGCACCACCTATCGGGTTGGTTTCCAATATCGGGGTGGATCCACCTCCTACGTGGAAAAATTGAAAGTAATGCTAGGTACCGGCAATCAGGTTGCCGATATGACCACCCAGGTCTTCATCAATGAAAACATCAATTTCACTGACTATACCAGTGCCAATGCCACCTTTACCGTTCCCAGCACCGGTACCTATTACCTGGGCTGGCATGCTTATAGCATCGCCAATCAACTGCGGATGTATGTGGATGATATCACCATCTCCATCCCCGATCCAGAACCTCCGCTGCCAGCTACGGCTGCCTTCCCTCTGAATGGCATGACCACACTGCTCAACCCCATACTGAAGTGGACTCCGAGTGTCACAGGTGAGCCTGCCACCAGCTACAAAGTGTATCTGAATACCACAGGCACCTTCACTGAAGCAGATCTCAAATATACCGGTACTGCTACTCAGTATCAGAGCACCGGAATTGCCAATGGCAGCACCTACTACTGGAAAGTGCTTCCCACCAACGCCTACGGCGCAGATCCTACTTGCCCCACCTGGACCTTTATCACCCCCGGGGCTGCTCAACTCGCTGAAGGCTTTGAAGGAACTACATTCCCACCCGCTGGCTGGCAGCGCACTACCACCAGTACTTCGTATTGGACATACAGCACCACCACCCCCTACCAAGGTACCAGGATTATGTATGCCTATACATCAACCAGCACTCCATATACCATCTCCACTCCCTTGGTGGCTGTTAATGGTACAAGTAAGCTGGACTTCTTTGCAAAGGCGACAGCAGCCACGCAAGTGCTCCAGATCATGCAATCTACGGATCGCACCACCTGGACTCAAGTAGGTTCAGACATCACCTGTGCCGTAAGCACCGAATGGTATCCCATATCTGTAAACCTCGGTAGTCTAACCCCTGGGGATTACTATCTGGCCTTCCATGTACCTACACAAAGCTCAACTGGAAGTGTTTACGTTGATCATGTGATTGGCCCGAATATCGTTCCAGTGGTGCCCAGTCCTGCTACCCAAACCGCACCTGCTGATGCCGCGATAAATCAAGGCATCCGTCCCACCCTTACCTGGACTACGCCTACCACCGGTGGCGTGCCCACAGGATTTAAGATTCTGTGTGACACCGATAACCCTCCCACCACCTTAGTGGACACAGCAACCGCTTCCCCTTATACCTTTGCAGCCAATCTTGATTGGGGACGCACCTATTACTGGTCTGTGGTTCCTACGAACTTAGCCGGTGATGCAAGTCCGAACACGATTCGCTCTTTCACAGTGATGGATGATCCCACCATATATGTAACCCCCACCACTCCTTACCTGCAGCCCTTTGCCACTGTTCCTCCTGCAGGCTGGAGCAGATACACCGGACTCTATGACACAGCCCTTACTACTACTACTTCAGGCTGGGCGACGGACGATTTCTGTAACCTGGTGACCACACCTACAAATCCTTCCGCAAGACTTAATGTCTACGGTGCTTCAACCAAATACTGGATCGTAACACCTCCCATCTCCATACCTGCCACAGGTTATCAAATGAAGATGGATATTGGCCTTACCACCTATTCAGGCATACAAATAGCACCCACTCCTGGTGCGCAGGCTGATGACAAATTCATCGTGGTGATCAGCGATAGCCCCAACATGACTGATCCCACCATCCTGCGTGAATGGAACAACACCGATTCACCCTATGTGTATGATGAGATCTCCAGTACGGGAGAAAGCCAGAGCATAGACCTCAGTGCCTACGCCGGAACCAAATACATCGCCTTCTACGGTGAATCTACCCTTACCGGTGGAGACAACAACATCTACGTGGATAATGTTCTGATCCGTCAGACCCCTGCAGGCGCTCCTGAAGCTGTAACCCTCCATAGCCCTGCCGATGAAGCTACAGGCTTGTCCAAAGACGGCTTCAATCTCACCTGGACTCCATCCATGACCGGTGGAGATCCTGAGACATATGCCGTCTTCATGTCCCAAAATGCAGCCGATCCTACCGATGATCTTTACTGGGATGGCATCACAATGACCAGCTTCGATCCCACGCAAGCTGACGATCCCCTTACATTCAGCTATGGT
Source organism: Candidatus Cloacimonadota bacterium (assembly GCA_020532545.1). Classification (GTDB taxonomy): domain Bacteria; phylum Cloacimonadota; class Cloacimonadia; order Cloacimonadales; family Cloacimonadaceae; genus UBA5456. Next base: position 10,119 of record JAJBAW010000041.1, read on the forward strand.
GAGACCTGGTACTGGACTGTGATGGCTTCCAATGCCGATGGCGATGCAGAAACTCCTGCAGCCTTCAGCTTCACCATCATGGATGATCCCCGCATTATCAGCCTGCCCTACAGCCAGAATTTCGATGGCGTGGCCACTCCCAACTTCCCTGCACACTGGATAGGCTATAAGAGTAACAGCTCATCCTCACTCTACACCAGCACCACGTATGCGCAATCAACACCCAACAGCGTATATATGTATAGCTACACCACCACCGAAACCATGCAACTGATCAGCCCTGAAGTGACCGTTCCCATGAACAGCTTCAAGGTTAGTTTCTGGGCACGTGGCGGTTCAGCAGGAGCCCCGCTGAAAATTGGAACTGTTAGCGCAGTTGATGGCACAGGAACCTTCACAGAGTTAGCGTCCCTTACTCTTACCGCTACGTTTGCGCAATATGCTGTTTCCTTCGATAGCTATGCCGGCACAGATCAGTACATCTGCTTCCAGCATGGCACAGGCAGCACATACCAATCGCTCTACCTCGATACAGTGCTAATTGAAGAACTGATGGCCAATGACATGGCAGCTACATTAGTAGCCGGCCCTGCCATCGGCGTAGCTGGAGAACAGCTTACTTACAATGTAACTGTGATGAATAATGGCACAGCCCCCCAAACTTCTTATAATGTTTACCTAAAGAAGTTCGGAGCTGAACGCCTTGCTACCCTTGCCGTAAGTACTCCTCTGGCAGCCGGAGCAAGTGTTGTGCACACCCTCAATTGGACCCCCGCAACTGCTGGTGTCTTTAGCATAGTAGGCGAAGTGGAATTGACTGGTGATATGTATGCCGGCAATAACGAATCTGCCGCGATCAGTGCCAATATCTATGCAGCCGGTACATATATGCCGATGGTTGGTGATATTACCAGCACCACCAGTACGAATAGCTACCCAATCAACGTATTCTACAAAAACAATATGTGTGAAACCATATATCTGGGACATGAAATGCAAGCCACATCAGGCACTATCAATGCGATCATTCTCCAGAATAACTTCACCCAGAACGTCACCAAACCCATCAAACTCTGGATGAAACACACCACCGAAGCCAACCTGTCAAGCGCATACCTGCCCTTTACAGGATATCAATTGGTCTTCGAGGGCGATGTCTACTTCCCGATGGGTGTAAATGCAGTAGTGATCAATCTGAGCACACCATTCGTATATACTGGCGGAAATCTGGCAGTACGTACCTATGCAGAATGGGAAAGTGCCTATTCCGCAAGTTCAAACTACTTCTACTACACTCCTTCATCACAATACCCAAGCCGTACCAGATACTACCAGGCAGATGGAGATGGAGCATTTGACCCCACCACTCTGCTCGGCTTTACCGGTAGTGCTTTCACAGGTACCTTGGTTAGCAACATCCCGAACACCGCGTTTGTGATGAGCCCTGCTACTCCGATCACCGCTCTGGCTACACCTGTGGCCACAGTGGTTAAAACTGGTACAAATGCAGTTCTGAATTGGACCGCGATCCCTGGCGCATTCGCTTACCGCGTTTATGCCTCAGACGATCCTTACACATTCTCAGATACCATTCTGGCTACTGTGTACACCAATACATACAATTCAGGCTTGGGAACTAGCCCCAAGAAGTTCTACAAAGTAGTGGCGATATCATATCATCACACGGATAGAGACCTCGTGCTAAATCCTGCTGCTGCCATCGGTTTCGATAACAGCGCAGTGAAGCTCATGCCTTATATCCCAGAAACCAAAAACAAAGACTAATTAATCCGCTGTTGCAGATAATCTGCACAGTTAGATACCCTGATACCCCCGGTTTAATCGCCGGGGGTTTTTTGTTACTGGATTGGACGCGTCCCCGCGTCCAGTAAGACCTACAAGTTACGAGTTACGAGTTACGAGTTACAAGTTACAAGTTACAAGTTACAAGTTACAAGTTGCCAGTGCTGGATTGGATGCGTCTCGCGTCCAGTAAGGCTGGAAACTTTGACAAAATGGGGTGTTCCCTGTTTGGGAAGCAGAGCTATGATCTGTAGTAATGTGGGCATAAAGCTGCGGGTGCCCGGCCTTAAAAGGCCAGGAAGGAGTCTTGGCACGCTAATCCCTCCTGGCGCCGCAGCTAAAGCAGCGGCCTGAAGTCTTTCAAGGAGGCTGATAGATCTGGGTATTGTCTGAGGGTTATGGGAACGGAATCCGCCACTACGTTAGAGAGTTAGAAAGGTAAGCGTTAAACGTTAGAGCGAAGAAAGGTAAACGGTAAACGTTAAACGTTAAAACGCCCCCACTCCCCCCATCTGCGTAATCCGCGTGATCTGCGTGCCCCCCTAACCCCTCTAAACCCTCTAAACCCTCTAAACCCCCTAACCCCCCTAAACCTCTTTTATCCAACAAATCCCCCCAATCCGCCCGATCCGCGTTCTATTGTTCCGCAGGAACGGCGTCCTGCGCTACGATAAAACCTTAAAACGCTAAAACCTCATTTAAACCTTGACACTTTTTCCGCCCCTAATATAACTTGGTCAAGGATGCTTTTGACCCTGCTTATTTGTTTGTAGTGCACTTATCACACCAGCACTTAGCAAAAGAGAAGACCACCAGAAGCTCAACCGGTAAAAGGCCCGTATCATGGATATTTCCCAGCGCCACCGGCCCCTGCCAAAGGAGTATTTTTTGAAAGTTGATTCTTGCTGTAATCGTTTTGACTACTCATTGTCGAACAGGTGTTTAGAGCATCTTTACCGAGGCTCTGGACAGGCGAGGTCTGCTTTCGTGTTGACACATTTCCACAATATCAATAACAATCAAAAATACCAATTCCCATCCCGAAGCCTAACCCGGCACCATAGTGCCTGCACTCTGAGTAATAATCGTCGCACATTATCACCGAAAACGCAGGAAATATGCCTCCGGAATCGCTTCGACCCACCCTTCACCCTTCGAAATCAAGAGGATTGCAGCCCAACCGGCCAGCAAATCCAACTGGATATAGATCAGTTCTTTGCTGAACTGACTCTCAAACCAACCATCAAGATTAAATCCGGTAAATCGCCCCAACGCGCTTCATTGCGCCATGGAGGGCTATTTACCGCCTAATAAAGACCAATAATCCTTCAATAGAGATACATCTAATAAGGAGTATTCTGATATGAAGAAGATAATGATACTACTTTTTGCATTGGCATTGCTGACCTCAGTTTTTGCCGATGTGATAACTATAGGTACAGGCACCTCCAGTACTTACGAACCGATCGCCAGCTATTACGGTTTTCACCGTAGTGCTGCGATCTATACCGCAGGACAGGTTGGCGGCTCTGGGACGATCAATACGATTGCGTTCAAAGCTGCTACCGCTACTACTACTGTGTATCCTATTAAGGTCTATATGAAAATGACCACTGCGGCCACATTAGCACCTGCTGTTGATTGGCCAACCCTGATCACAGGGCTTACACCTCTGTATGAAGGGACTGTCTCTGGCACCACTGTTGGGGGATGGAAAACCATCACTTTGGACACTCCCTTTAACTATACTGGAAGCAATCTGGAAGTCCTGATTGAGACCAATTATGGAGGCACTGGGATCTCTCCATACCTTAAATGGTATTATTCCACGGCCACAAACCAAAACCAATATATTCGCGCAGACAACTCTGCCCCTACGACAGCAACGGGAACAGTGAACTCCGACCGTCCAAATATCCAATTGGACATCAGCGGCTACACCACGTTTCCTCCTGCCTTTGGCGTGACGCCCACCAGCGTGGCTTTTGGTAATGCAAACATTAACAGCACCACTGCCTACACCAATATTACCGTTTCCAATAATGGTGCTGGCACTCTCAATGTCAACAGCGCTGTTTTGGGTGGAACCGATGCCGCAAGATTCATCTTGGATATGAATTCCAATCCTCTGCCCTGGGCCTTAACTACCGGACAGAGCAAAATAGTGAAAGTGGCCTTCAACCCCACTGCTGCAGCTACCTATTCTGCTTATCTGCGTTTTGGCGATGACCTTAGAGCAGATCATGATGTCGCACTCACTGGAACCGGTGTGGACCCTGCGATTTCAACGTTCCCAACCGTATATGATTTTGGGACTTCGACATCAGATGCCTTCCCTCCGTTCAACTGGACCAAATATAACGCAGTATTGGCTGATCCCACAGTTCTGGGAACAGCAGGTAGCGGTAGTTGGGTTCAGGACGATTGGAAGAATGTAAGCTCTTCGACCAATAAAGCAGCCAGAATTGAACTCTATAGTACAAACAAGGGCTGGCTTATTTCTCCTCCGATTAATATTCCTGCGGCCGGTTATGAAGTGATGTTTGATGTCGCTTTAATGGCATGGAATAATAATAATGCACCTGCTACAACAGGCACAGACGACATCTTCGCAGTTCTTATTGGCGATGGCACCAGCTGGACTCCAGCCAATGTCGTGCGTAAATGGGATAACGCGGGATCGCCTTATGTCCTAAATAGTATTCCTCCTGCGGGCATGACTGTGTCCCTTCCCTTTGGCGCAGCCGGAACTTACCGCGTTGCCTTTTATGGCATCTCGACTGTAAGCAATGCGGATAATGACCTGATGGTAGATAACATCACCTTCCGTCAAACCCCGTCAAACCCCATCTTCGCCCTTAGCCCTAATGTGGCAAGCTGGGATTTTGGCTCAACTATGATCAATAGTGCTGCAACAAAGCAATTCACCATCACCAATACCGGTGGTGGAACGCTTAATATCGGTAGCGTAATTGCCTCCGGTGCTTATTACAGTATCAGCGTAGCTCCTGCAGATGTGGAACTTACTGCCGGTGAATCTACTACTTTCACCGTGCAGTATCTGCCCACCATGGCTGGAGCCGCTCACACTGGTACACTCACAATTACAGATAGTAGAGCCGTAACTACTGTTAATCTTACTGGTAGCTGCTTTGACCCCACCATCACCAGCTTCCCTTACACAGAAGGATTTGAAACAGTTACAGTTCCCGCCATGCCCTTGGGCTGGACGGTAATCGATAACAATACTGATGGTGATAAATGGGTTACATACGCTGGAAACTCCAGAACCGGCGTTAATTGTGCCAGAATAAATACAGATTATAATGCTGCCAATGACGACTATCTGGTTACACCCCCAGTTGTGCTTACTGGTAATCAGAGATTGAAATTCTGGGCACGTTCAAATAGTACCAATGCCAGTGATACTGATGAGATATCGGTTCTGCTGTCCACAACGACTCCTACTGCGGCAGCTTTTACTAATGTTGCAATGGCCTCCACTCCGGTAAATCTAACCTCTTATACTGAGTTTGTCGTTGACTTGAGTGCCTACACCGGGACCTGCTATATCTCCTTCACCCGTAAAGACGCTCCAGCGGATGGCTGGATTCTACATGTGGATGATGTGACAATAGAGAATATCCCCACGGCTCCTGTAATTTCAGTGTCTCCCAGCACCTGGGATTTTGGCACTGTGGATATAGCAGCTCCTGCTACCAAGGTATTCACCATTAGCAACACAGGTGGAGCAGACTTGACGCTGTCCAATATAGTTGCCAATGGCGCTTATTACAGCATCACGGCTCAACCTGATATGACCGTAACACCCGGAAATTCCACTACCTTTACAGTGCAGTTTGCACCTACAGTAGTGGGTGGACCTTATACCGGTGACATCACCATAAATGATAACAGAGCTCAGACTGTGATAACCTTGACAGGAAGTGCAATTGCCAGACCAGCAGGTTCCACCTGCGGCAATCCTTATCCTGTTACTTTGCCTCTGGTTAATTTTGCCGATGATACAGCTCTGTATGGAGATGACTATGATAACGCATGGGTAACACCTAGCTCTTACTATATTAGTGGTAATGACATGGTATTGCAGTTTACGCTTGCAGAGCCCAGCACACTGAGCGGCAATATCTCCACAACCAGTTCCTATCCTGGTCTGTTGATTGTGGGTCAGGAACCTAACCCAAGCACTCCCGCTCCGATATTGGGTAGTGCTACCGGTTCAGGCACATCTGTTACGATGACTCCTGTGATTTTACCTGCAGGCACATATTTTGCCATCGTTTCCAGTTGGGCGACTCCTCAATCCATACCCTTTACGCTGAATCTGAGCGCTGTTCCCTTATCTAATGATCCTGAACCCTCAGAATACCCAACTGCGTTTACGTTTGGAACTACAACTAATACTTCCATCCAGTTAAACTGGACCGGTTCAGTTGGAACTCAATTGCCTACCAAGTATTTGATCTTAGCCAAGAAAGCCGGCGGCACCTTTGCCACAGTGACAGATGGCGTACCAGTGGCTAATGATGCAGTCTGGACAGACAATAATGCAGCGATCAATGTAAATCATGTTGTTGGGGCTAATAGCTACACCTTTACAGGTTTAACTGAAGCCACTTCCTATGATTTTGTAATTTATCCCTATACCAATCAGCTTGGGAATACAAATTATAAAACAGACGGAACAGCTCCAGCATTTACAAAAGAAACTGTTGATCCCAACGTACCGATGCCGCTGCCCTACGTACAGGATTTCAATAGCGGCACATCCCTTGCAACCATCAACTGGACAGGGGATATGTCTATTTCGTCCACGCATGGCGCGAACGGCACAAACGGGCTGTACAAGAACCTCTACAGCTACACTGCCACGACCAATGTCGTGTCCTGCAACATCGGTCCGATGATAGCTGGTGCAGAGCTGAAGTTTGATTACCGCTTTATGGTTTACAGCGGTTATCCAGCCGCTGGATTTGCCATTGGCGCTAACGACAAAATTGAAGCCCAGGTTTCCACAGATGGTGGACTCACCTTCACCACTGTTTATACCGTCAATCAGGGCAACCACGTTACAAGTAGTGACTTTGCTACGGTAACCGTTCCTCTTGCTGCCTACAACACCGGCAATATCAAAGTGAAACTCCTGAGCACCTGGGGTGCCGGGGATTACTACTTAGATATCGATAACGTGATAGTACGCGAAACACCTTCTGGCCCCATCTTCAGCTTAACTCCCAACGTGGCAAGCTGGGATTTTGGCCAGACCATGGCCAATACTGCTGCTACCAAACAGTTTACCATCACCAATACTGGTGCCGGAACTCTGAACCTTAGTAGCGTAGCCGCCACTGGCGATTATTACAGTATCAGCATTGCCCCTGCAGATATGGAACTTACCGCCGGTGAATCTACAAACTTTACCGTGCAGTATTTGCCCACCATGGCTGGAGCCTCTCACCCTGGTACGCTCACTATTACTGATGGCAGAGCTATAACTACCGTTACTCTTACTGGTAGCTGCTTTGACCCCACCATCAATACTTTCCCCTTCGTGGAAGGTTTTGAAACCGGGAATACCGACCAGGCAGCTGCAATTAGTCAATGGATCCAAGCTACCGGTCCAGAATACACCGACCAATACTGGATGGCAAACAGCTCCATGACGACATATAACAGAACGCCAAGAACTGGCACCTGGAATTCATACCTGCGCTATGGTGGACAGTCCTATATGTTCCGGCCAATAGAGCTGACTGCCGGCATAGCTTACAACATCGAGCTCTATGCGCGTCAAGACGGTGCTATCGACACAAACGCCAAACTTCAGGTTAAGCTCGGCACCGAAGCCACAATCGCTGGTATGACCACAAGCATCATTCCTGAAACTGGTCTGATCTCCAATGATTACCAAAGGCTCTACGGAACCTTCTCTGTTCCCACTACCGGTACTTACTTTATCGGTATTCAGGGTTGGCTCAATTTCAGCCCTTGGTACATCAGTCTGGATGATATCACCATCGATCTGGCACCCACAGGCCCTCCAGAGGCTGTAACCCTGGTATCGCCAGCCGATAACGCAGTAGATTTACCCAGCGTGGGATTTGACCTCACCTGGACTACCGCCTCTACCGGTGGTGCACCCACCAGCTACACCGTCTATATGGCTTCCAGCGAAGAAACCATCTACGAAGAAGAGATCTTCAACGATATCACTGGCACCAGCTTCAACCCTGTGACCGATGGTCTGATGACCTTTAACTATGAAGAGCGTTGGTTCTGGACTGTGGAAGCAGTGAATGACGATGGCTCCGCTGTCGTAGATCCTCCCATCTCGTTCACGATCGAAGCCGACCCCAGTGTCTCCGTACCTTACTTAGAGAACTTCGATGCTCTAACAATTGGAGATATGCCCAATAATATGACCATCTTCGGTTCTAATGCGTGGCAAGCTGCTGCTAATATCGCCCCCAATTCAATGCCCAATTGCGCAGTTGCCTATTATGACTCCTACTATGACAAAGATGAATGGATGATCACTCCGCCGATTCAGATGGTAGCCAACCAGCTCTACACCATCTCCTTCGCCCTGAAAGCCCCGGGCTACGATGGTGTACCTGAAGCATTGGCTGTACATTTCGGAAACGCCCCTACCATAATGGCGATGAATGCCAATACTCCGCTGTATAATAACAACAATCTCTTCCAGACAGACTGGACAACCATCCAAGTGCCATTCACGCCAAGCACTACAGGTAATTATTACTTCGGTTGGCACGCCTACAGTGATATGGATATAGACTACGTTGCCGTGGATGATATTTCGATATTCATCCCTGCAGCTTTGGATCTGGCTGTAACCGGACTTGGTGGCGAAACCGTCGGTTTTGTCGGCTCTCCTGTTACTAACACTGTAACCGTGGCAAACGTGGGTGCAACCACAATGTCCAGTTACACAGTATATATCAAAAACGCGGTTGGTGACGCAGTACTGGCTCAGGAAACAATTAATGTAGCACTGCCAGCTGCTGGCTCCGCAGACCACGATCTTAGCTGGACACCTACCACAGCTGGAACGATCTCTGTGTATGCAGAGGTTGTAGCAACTGGTGACCTCGTGACGGCTAACAACGTATCCGCTGCCATGGATGTAACCATCTATTCTGCCAGCATGAACTTACTCTATGTTGGTGATCCTGAAACAACCTGGGGCTCCACGGCATATCCTTTTGACATGTATTATGAGGATTTCGTGGCAGAATCAGTTTATTTAGCCAGTGAGATTCAAGCAAGCTCTGGAACCATTTCAGCTCTGAGCTATTACAATTATTTCGCCACAGCGCAAACCAAGCAGGTTCAGATCTGGATGCAAAATACCAGCCAGACAACGCTTAGCTCCGGCTGGTTACCTTGGGCCAGTTATGAACTGGTCTTTGATGGCGAAGTGGACTTCCCTGTTGGATTAAACGAAATCAACATTCCCATCACTCCCTTCACCTATACTGGTGGCAACCTGGCAATCAGGACCAGTAGAACATGGGAAGGCGATTGGGTTTCTGATAATATGTTCTTAGTAACAGAATCTCCCCAGTATCCGAATAGAACACGGAATTATCGAGCAGACTCTGAATTCGTCGATCATACCGCTCCGGCTGCCGGAACTCTGTCGAGCAACATCCCCAATGTGCTGTTCTACGTGGATCCTGCAACTCTGGTGCTTACTACTGATACACCTGTGGTTACAGTATCTGAAACCAGTGGAGCCGTTAACTTGGATTGGGCTGTAATACCTTATGCCTATTCCTACAATGTTTACAAATCGGCTGATCCCTATGCCTTTGGCGCGACTCCTGATTTCACCATCTACACCAATACCTATAGCTACACTCCGTTGGCTGGTGAAACCAAGGCCTTCTACAAAGTAGCCTCTGCCACCTACCGTGACTATGTGCGCGGCGTGATGGCACAGGACTATGTATCAAAAAAGAATGCTGGAGACCTGAAACAAGTAGAAACCATACAGGTTCCCAAACTCAGAAATAGAAAAACACAACAATAACACATTATCTCACATAGATAATGCAGCAGCCTCCTCACGGGGGCTGCTTTTTTGTGGGGTGAAAAGAGAGCTAAGGCCGCTGCTGCTGGATTGGATGCGTCTCGTGTCCAGTAAGGCTGGAGGCCTTAATAGCGGAGAGGAGAGTACTCCCTGTTTGGGAACCGCAGCTATGACCTGTGATAAATGTGGGCATAAAGCTGCGGGTGCCCGGCCTTAAAAGGCCAGGAAGGAGTCTTGGCACGCTGGTCCCTGCTGGCGCCGCAGCTAAAGCAGCGGCCTGGAGTCTTTCAAGGAGGCTGATAGATCTGGGTATTGTCTGAGGGTTATGGGAACGGAATCCGCCACTACGATAAAACGATAAAACCCTAAAACGATAAAACGATAAAACGATAAAACGATAAAACCCTAAAACGATAAAACGTAAACGTTAAACGGTAAACGTTAAAGCGCTCCCGCCCCCAATCTGCGTAATCCGCGTGATCTGCGTGCCCCTCTAAACCCTCTAAACCCTCTAAACCCCCTAAACCCCCTAACCCCCTAACCCCCCTAAACCCCCTAAACCCCCTAAACCTCTTTTATCCAACCTATCCCCCCATTCCTCATCGTGTTAATCGCCTGTAGATCAAAGGATTTATTCCTACTATCTCCACGTCATCTACACGACATCCCATAGGGAATGTAGAATGTAGAATTTATGATTTATAATTACCACCCAATTCTACATCCTACATTGCCCATAATTCTCAATTCTCAATTCTCAATTCTCCATTAATTCTACATCCTACATTCTAAATTCTAAATTAACCCCAACAATTCTACATCCTACATCATAAATTCTAAATTAAATCTTCTTTGTCCACTCCCTGTCTCCACAATAAATATAGGAACTAGTCTTCCCAAATAAAACACTGGAGCCACCCATGAAAGCAAAAGTCAAACTCGCACTCCCCGGATTCGCCGGAAACATGGACGATATGGTGATCTATTACAATTCCCAGCTCAATTGCCTCATCGCCCGCAAAAAACCCGAAGTCAAAAATAAGATGGACGGTAGTTTTTGCCAGGAGATCTATGCCTTTGCCCGCCGCATCCACCTTTCCGCAGCCTATAAAGCAGATTGCGCCCGATACATCAAAGCCTACAATAGCAAAAATCGCCGCAATGGCCGCGCCCTGGTATCCTGGCCCGGCCTCTGGATGAAGGTGATGCGCGCCCAGGCCCGCGATCTGCCAGAACTGGATATCAAAGAACTATCCCGCGAAGAGGCTATTGCGCAAGACCTGAATTGCACTAGCATCGCCCGCGCTGTGCAGGCAGGCTATATTGAGCCGGTACAGGGCTGCGAACAGCTCACTGGGCTAATTTGATGTATAATTTAGAATGTAGGATGTAGAATTAATGGAGAATTGAGAATTGAGAATTGAGAATTATGGGCAATGTAGGATGTAGAATTGGGGGGGTTTTAAGGTTTTAAGGTTTTAACGTTTTAACGTTTTAACGTTTTAACGATACCGTCGCAAAAAGGAGCAAGCCCCGAACTCTGCAGGCGAGACGACTGCAATCCGGTACTGCCAAGCCCCAACTTCTGCAGGCGAGACGACTGCAATCCGGCACTGCCAAGCCCCAACTTCTGCAGGCGAGACGACTGCAATCCGGCACTGCCCACTTTTTGCACAAGCACTACAGCTCTGCAGGAGCACTTGCTGGATTGGATACGTCTCGTGTCCAGTAAGACCGGAGGTCTTAGAGGGGTTTTAAGGTTTTAACGTTTTAGCGTTTTAACGTTTTAACGATACCGTAGCAAAAGGGAGCAAGCCCCGAACTCTGCAGGCGAGACTACTGCAATCCGGTAGCTCTCTCGCATTTTTCTATTTACAATTTTCCCGCATCCTCCACCTTTGTTTCACTACATCAAAAAGGAGACTTGCCATGCCAGAACCCATTGAAATGCATCGCAGATATCTTCCCCATTATCAAGAGCCCGGGCAGATCATTTCCCTCACTTGGCGGCTGGAAGGAGGCCTTCCTCAGCAGATCATGGCTACCGTGCAAGAGATGAAAGTGCTGATGGCAAAGCTGATATCCAAACCAAATGAAGCCACCAAGCAAGAGATCTATCACAAATACCACGAGACCATCTTGCGCTATGATGCACAGCTCGGAAAGCACAAATCAGCAGGCTTGGACCTCTGCCAGCCCAAAATAGCCAGCATCATCACCACTGCCTTTCACTTTTACGATGCCAAGCTTTACGATTTACACGCCTTTTGTGTGATGCCAAACCACGTGCATTTGCTGGTGCGCCCCAAAGTCCAAGCCAATGGGGATTTTGCCCACCTCAGCGAGATCGTACGCAGACTCAAAAGCTATACTGCAAAGCAGATTATCGCTACTGGTATTCAGACAAAAACGGTGTGGCGGGCTGACTACTTTGATCGCTTTATCCGTGATGAAAAAGACTATAATTTCACAGTGGAATACATCCTGAACAATCCCTTGAAAGCGGAATTGGCAGAGAGGCAAAGGGATTGGCCGTTCAGCTTTCTGAGAGGCTGGGATACGCAGGAAATATAGGACGAGAGGGGGATGCTGGAGAAGGGAATGCTGGATTGGATACGTCTCGTGTCCAGTAAGACCGGAGGTCTTAGAGGGGTTTTAAGGTTTTAGCGTTTTAGCGTTTTAACGATACCGTAGCAAAAAGGAGCAAGCCCCGAACTCTGCAGGCGAGACGACTGCAATCCGGTACTGCCACTTCGAACTCTGCAGGCGAGACGACTGCAATCCGGTACTGCCCACTTCGGACCCTGCAGGCGAGACTACTGCAATCCGGTACTGCCACTTCGAACCCTGCGGGCGAGACGACTGCAATCCGGTACTGCCACTTCGGACTCTGCAGGCGAGACGACTGCAATCCAGCACTGCCAAGCCCCAACTTCTGCAGGCGAGACGACTGCAATCCAGCACTGCCAAGCCCCAACTTCTGCAGGCGAGACGACTGCAATCCGGTACTGCCACTTCGGACCCTGCAGGCGAGACGACTGCAATCCGGTACTGCCCACTTTTTGCACAAGCACTACAGCTCTGCAGGAGCACTTGCTGGATTGGATACGTCTCGTGTCCAGTAAGACTGGAGTCAATGTAGGATTTAGAATGTAGGATGTAAAATGAATGATTAGCCCCAATTCGTGCTAATTAGTGTAAATTGGTGGACAAGCCTCTAAACCTCTTTTATCCAAACGATCCCCCCGATCCGCGTTCTATAAAACTTCCGCACAAACGGCGTCCTGCACTACGCTAAAACCCTAAAACCCTAAAACGCCCCCACCC
>JAJBAW010000042.1 GCA_020532545.1 Candidatus Cloacimonadota bacterium
CGGGCGCTTAACACGAGATAACGCGAATATTCGAGTCAACTCGTATTGAAGACCCGATAAAACCAAGTTAGAATATGGGGCGAGAGCCAGGATGCTGGCAGGGGCATCATGGTCTGGCAGCATCAAAGCCATCGCAGCAGAGGCTGTTGCCTTGAAAAAATTGATTTCTTTTACCACCGAGGACACTGAGGAGAAGGTGTCAGGGAATAGGTTTTAGGGCTTAAAGCTTCCGCAGGAACGGCGTCCTGCGCTACGATAAAACCTCTTTTAATCCAATCAATCCACCCAATCCGCCCGATCTGCGTTCTATTGCCCCACCCCTATGCAGGCGGAACAGGAGTCCGCCGCTACGATAAAACGTCAAAACGCTAAAACGTTAAAACCTTAAAACTTCTTTTGATCCGATAAATCCGTGTGATCCGCACAATCCGTGTGACTATTATCCCATTTACTGCACTCACCGTCTGAAGACAGCGTTACGATGCGCGTCCTGCGCTACGATAAAACGCTAAAACGCTAAAACGTCAAAACCTTAAAACCCCCTCAACCCCCTAAACTCTCTAAACATTCTCAACTTTACAGACCCTCAAAACCCACCCTCCTAAAAAAATCTCTTTACAGATTCTGAGTCATAATTAGATTGTGCATTCAGGTGAAAACCTGCTTAGACTTTGTTATAGAGAGGAATAAATGAATTGGCGAATACAATGGCTAAAAGTGGAGATTATGAATAATAGCAGATATAAGGATACGCGATGAAAAAGCTCTTTTTGATGCTCTTTGCCCTATGGTGCATAGGCTTTCTCGCTGCCAAGGTGGATCTGAATACAGCCTCCTTGAGCGAATTGAAACAGCTTCCCATCTCGGAAGCTCAGGCGCGTGATATTTATGAGTACAGGACCTTTGTGAAGATCCTGGAAAATATCTATGACCTGAGGGACATTCCCTCTATAGATCAGCGCACTTTGAACAAATTAAAACCTCTGGTGGTGATCTCGCTATATACCCAGACCGATGAAGCGGCCATCCGCAGAGCGGAGATTATGGGCCTCATCGAGCGCCTGGACAGCAATGAAGGTGCCTCAGAAGGCATGGCCGACGTCTGGCAGGACTTTCTGATGACACCGCAAAACGTCAACCGCATGCACTTTGATGATTTCATCAGTTTGCCCAATGTCTCCGCGGTGGATGCTGTGGCAGTGCTCAAGAGAGTGGCCAGAGGAGATACCATTGCCGATACCAGGGATTTGCGCAATACCATGGGCATCTCCTATTACGGTTATTCAAACCTTAGGAATTACGTATATTTCCGTGAACCTCCGGTGAAGAACCGGCTGATGTTTGACGCTGCGGCAGAGTATTTTACCCGTCCTTATGAGGAAGGGCAATACGATATGCTGCACGAAGCCTTTGTGCCCAAGACCTTCGGCAATAGCTGGGTCAAGGTTCCGCACGACAAACGCAATTCCTATTGGGGTTATTTCAATGCAGATCAGGTGCAGCCAGACATGATGGCCAAGCTGAGAATGCGTTATGGCAATAACTTCAAGGCTGGCATCATGACTTACAGCCCGAAGGCGAATGCCGGACTGCTGTTTTCGGATGCAGACTATGGCAGGGATCGCAATGTAATCAACACCACCAAGTATTACGCCGGATATGAAAATACCCTTTTGCCGATGCTGGGTAATACCGCACTGAAGCTGTATCTGGGGCATTACCGCGCCACTTATGGTGAAGGTTTGGTGATGGAAAATACCGATTATTACAGTGCCCGCAAGACTGGATTTGGCTTTAGCAAACGCATCATGGGCATTTCGCCCGATCTTTCGCGTACTCAGGAATATGCACTCAGAGGCGCGGCAATCGAGATCAAGAATCCCAAGTTTGGGGCAGCCTTCTTCGTTTCAGACGATGAAAAAGACGCGATGGCCTACGTGAATCCAGACGGCAGCTATGTGCTGCGGGACGACTTCGGCAACGACGTGTTTATCGACGATGCTGGCGCTCAATATTATATTAAAAATGCTGTGCGCATGTACACCTATGAAGATGGCAGCACGGTACATACAGACAAACGCAAGCTCTTCAGCTATGTGACTCCCACCTTGCCTTATGACAACGACACTATGATGGAAGCGGAAGAGTGGTTCAACAACGCCCTGAACCCCACTCCCCCACAGGGACAGACCTATCTGCCCTTTGCCATGCCTTACATCAATCTGGCCACCCGCAAGGATGCAATGCGCGAAAAGCTCTGGGGTACACACCTGCAAGTGAGTCCCATCATCGGCACCAGGCTCGGCTTTACCACCTATACCGCACTCTATGACAACGCCCATTTGGTGGTACCGGAATTCCAGGATCTGCTGCCGCTGATGCTGCGTGATTCCTATAATTATACCAAGCTCAATAAGACCTTGAATTCCGAGATCTCCAATATGTACAGCACTCAGACCGCTGCTTACAGCCGGGATTACCGCAGAGTAATCGGTTTTGATGCCGGCACGGTGTTGGGGCATATCGCAGTGCAGGGAGAATATGCGGAGCTGAGCGTAAATGGCGAAGACCACAAGCTGGGTGATGATCCCAGTGCCTGGCTGGCCAGCGCGCATAGCCAATTTGAGAACCTGTATTTCCTCACCCTGATCCGGAACTACGATCTGGGTTTTGAAAATCCCTATAGCAATAGCTTCTCGGAGCACGAACGCTTTGATGATACGATCCTGGAAAAGAATAGCTATGCACTCACAAACCCTGTGCTTTCCGATATCTATCAGAATAGCAATCAATCCGCCCCGGAGAAAGGGGTTTACTTTGAAACCCGTTACAAATTCAACAACTACTTCACCGTGGGTCGCAGCTATCTGGACCTCTGGGAAAGACAGAGTGACGGACGCCGCAGCGCCAGATTCCAGACTGAATTGGAATTTCGCCCGCTGTTTCAAATGGCCATGCGGATGCGCTACAAAAATCAGGTGAACCGTTATGACGATACGGCAGAGCGCGGAGTATCCAAGACCAATGAATACACCATGGCAGTCCGCACCTTCCTCTCAAATTACGATTTCCTGGAGCTGGAATATCGCTACAACACGGTGCTCAGCCCTCCTTACACCTCACTTACGAATCCTGCCCAGCCGGGTAATAACACCATGGCTGCGGCGATGACTCTGATGACCGGTGACTAC
This sequence comes from Candidatus Cloacimonadota bacterium, assembly GCA_020532545.1. Classification (GTDB taxonomy): domain Bacteria; phylum Cloacimonadota; class Cloacimonadia; order Cloacimonadales; family Cloacimonadaceae; genus UBA5456. The sequence goes on from JAJBAW010000042.1 coordinate 3,192, forward strand.
ATCGCTGTGAATTATACGCATAATTTCAGCGCAAACGTGAAACTGCAAGGCTCGTTCAATTACTGGTACGGGCACGGCATTTCTCACTGGGATTGGGAGGATATGGAAATAGACTTTATGGGTGAAAAAGGTGCCAAAGCCTGGGTCGCCATCTCCAGCCGCATTTCCAACAATATGTATATGAATATCAAGTTCCGCAACAAAACTTATCAGGATAAAGAGCTCAGAATTCGCCAGAACAACGATCCCAACCATAGCAACCTGGCAGATCAGCTCACCTATTTTGAGAGGGTGGAGCACAGTGAAAACACCATCCGTATTTCCCTTGATTATCGCTTCTAACGTGGAGGAAACATGTTATCAAATAAATCTTTAATCGTTCTTGGCTTGCTGCTCTTGGTCACTGCACTGAGTGCTTTCAGCGTTACAGACACTCATTTTGGTTACCGCTATGGCGCCCTGGATGCCAGAGGCTTTGCCATGGGCAATGCCGGGATGTATAACAATATGCGTGCCGCCGGCTTTGTGATGAATCCGGCCAATCTCACCGCAATGCAGAAAACGGTGGGGCTCAATGTAAACACCTTGATCAACCGGGCCGAAGACACCCGCATGCTCCCGCTGTACAATTCCTTTGACAACTACATCGATGATGCGGTCTATGCCTCGAATATCAACGCCTTTACGGATTTCTCCGCAGCCGGATTTGGTTCCTATGCTGCCGGCAACTTTCGTATGGGATTGGGCGCATATCATGCACCCTACACCAGCTTTGACAGCAAATACCGCGAAGAAATCCGCAACAACCGTAATACCGATAACGACGGCTATCCCGAAAAGCTGGCCCAAAACGATATCGAAAACGACGGTGCCTTGCTGAAGACCGGCTTGGCTGTAGCCATGGCTTATGAATTTGCGGAATACTGGAATGTGAATCTCGGCTTTGATTTTGGCATGATGAATGCCGACGTCACGCAGGAAACCACCATTCTTTGGACAGATTGGTCCCGCCAGCAAATGGCTCCCAATGTGGCCCTGCCAGATTATATCCACACCGCCAAATGGAAGCTGGAAGGCCAGCAGATGAAAGTCGGCGCAGCCTTCAGACTCGGCACCCGCTTTGGCCTGGGTATGACCTATATTCCCCAGACCACGCTGGATCTCACCGGCACAGATTACACCCGCAGAGACGCCTATCGCAATACTCCTATGGACAGCACCTTTGTGGTTCTGGACGGCGATTATGAGCTGCCCAGCGAGATCAGAGTGGGCTTTAGCTATTTCCCGCGTAACGTGATGAATACTATCTTCAGCATGGATGTGGAAATGGTGAACTACAGCGATGCCATGGACGTCTTTGACGATGTTTATAATATCTATGCGGGAGTGGAACATCACATAGCACATCGCATTCCTCTGCGCTTGGGCTTCCAGGCTGTGAATAGCTATTTCCTGGATACCAAAGAAGCCATGAATAGTGCTGGCGATCCCATCACCCTCTATACAGCAAAGAAAATACTTACACCCATGATCACCGGTGGTTCCTCTGTGCAACTGGTCAAAAACATCGTCCTGGACCTTGGTTTTGGCTATGCCTGGCGCGAATATGAATCCCTGGACCTCTTCGGTGATGCTTATTACAACGATAAAACCTATACCGGGTCAAGCACCTACACCCTTTGGCCCAATCAATATATAAACCTTCAAAACCGCGGGTGGGAAAATCCTGACAAAGTCAAAGAAAGCTTCATCACCCTGAATGCCGGCCTGTCATTTAGCTGGTAAACATCCTTCTTTAAGGGAGATACTGTGAAAAGATATATAATACTGTCAGTGCTTGTTTTGGCACTGAGCCTGAGCTTTGCGGAGGATTTGCGCCTGGACATTATGTGGTCAAACGATGTTCATGGCGGGATCGATCGCTCTGAGGCCACCTTCATGAATCCGGAATTCCCCCCCCAATTGGGTGGAGGAGCTTCCGCTGCTTCTTTAATCAAACAAGTACGTTCCTTCAGGGGCCCCTCACGGGCAACTCTGCTGCTGGATGCCGGGGACTTTTTCCAAGGCCGTCCGGTGGGCACAGTAACCCAGGGACGCGCTGTAATGGAATATATGAATGCCGTGGGTTACGATGCCATGACCCTGGGAAACCATGAATTTGACATCATGCAGCCAGAATTGATAGAAACCCTGGAAATGGCAAATTTCCCCATCCTGAGCTGCAATGTGATCGACACCACTACCGGTAAAACCCCCTGGTACGCCTTCCCTTATACCATCGTCAACAGATTGGGACTGCGCATCGGCATCCTGGGCTTCACCACCACAGATACGAAACTCATGAGCTTCCCGGAGAATATCAAGAATATCGATTTTCTGGATGAGAAAGTATCGGTCACAAAATATGTGAAGATCCTGCGCGAAGAAGAGAAAGTAGATCTCGTGATAGTTCTGGGACATGCCGGACTGCCTTACGACATTGAAAAGACCTATCTTACCCGCTATGACGCACAGGGCAATCCTCTTTATGAGGAGCGCCGTGCCCATTGGGGATACGACGCCCAGGAAGTGGCCCGCGAAGTGGAAGGCATCGATCTTTTCATCGGTGGACACATGCACAAAGGCGTGCCCAAACCCTGGGTCGATCCCGTCACCCATACCATGGTGATCCAAGGCTATGCCTATGGCTCTGGAATGGGGCTCATCACCCTCACTATCGATCCCGAAACTAAGACCATCAGCGGATATGAAGCTCCGGCCCTCAGAGAAGGCTCCATGATCACCCTGTTCGAGGATCAATTTATCCCCGATCCCGAAATCTCCAAGATGATCGAAGCCCAGGTGGCCGTAGCCGAAAAGGGCATGGATGAGATAGTGGGAAGCGCCGCTGTGCATCTTTCCCGCACCAATGTGGATGCGCAATCTCCCATGGGAAATACCATCGTGGATGCCATGCGCTATATGGTGGATGCAGATTTTGCCTTCCTGAATCTAGGTGGTGTGCGTGCCGAAATCAAAAACGGCCCCGTGAGCTATAGAGATATCTTTGAGGTAATGCCCTTTGACAATATGCTGATCAGCTTCAAATGCGATGGCGCTACTCTGAAAAGAATCATCGAAACCCGTGTGGAAGGCAGCCGTGCCGGACTCATCGTCTCTGGAGTGAATGTGGTTTATTCCCGCACCCGCCCCAGTTGGGATAGAGTGACCACACTGAAGATCGGTGGCGAGCCCTGGGATCCCAATAAGATCTACACCGTGGCTACCACAGACTTCCTGATGCAAGGCAATGCCGGACTCACCATGCTGATGAATATCCCTCCAGAAGATATCACAAATAACAACATCAACCTGCGCGATGCCATCGTACACTATTTCAAGCAAAAATCGCCGATCAAGACCAAGATTGATGATCGCTGGAAACGCAGTGATAGCTCTGCTATGGCCCCTTGGATGAAGCCCTGAAGATCCTGATCGTCTATCACAGCGAGACCGGAAATACCAAAGCTTTTGCCGAAGGGATCTCTGGCAAACTCACTGCGATAGGGAATGCTGTGAATAGCGTTCAACTAAAGACCAAATCGTCGGTAAAGAAGGCTCCCGTACGCCAGGACCAGGATATAGATTTTGTGAATCTGCCTGATCCACATGACTACGATGTGATCCTTTTTGGCGGACCGGTCTGGGCCTTTGGACCCTCTCCGGTGATCGTAGAAGCCATCCGCAAAATGGACAAACTCAGCGGCAAGATCTGCCTGCCCTTTGTCACCATGGCTTTCTTCCTGGAAACCATGGGAGGAAACGCCGCGCTGCGTTATATGTCGCGCATATTGGCGGACAAAGGTGCCAAGGTGTTGCCCGGTGCGATCTGCAAACATATGTTGCACAAACTTGATAACGAGATAGAAAAGAACGCGGCTAAAATCGCTACTGCTATCAGTTTATAAAGAACCAATAATGCCGGAAGCAAGCTGTAATGGCTTGCTTCCGGTTTTTTGCACTAGAATCTTTCCCCCGTAGCGCAAGAGCATCGTAACGCTGTCTTTAGACGGCCGTAGCACTGTCTTCAGACGGTGCGTGTCCAAGTTTTCTAAAGCAACCTTTTAAAAACCTGCCTTCCACATTTTGCACCAACTAATGCTGATGCACCAGCCGTCTAAAGACAGCGCTACGGCGAAATCCCAAGCCTCTATTAATCCAATGAAAATACCGTATGCATGGTATTTCAGATAGGACCCCAATAACCACATACCCTGAAGAATGCCTTAGACATGGCATTTCGTATAGGAGGCAAGCACGATATTATAGTCAATAAATACGCCCAAAAGCCAGAACGAGTCCGGTAGGACGAAAGGCAAATGCCTATAGCCCAGCAGTTTACTGCTGGGGTGGGCGGCAGATATATCCCCGAGTCCGGAACATAGCGGAGGACGACACCTGATCCATCGATAGGGAATGACATTGGCATATTATTTCAGACAGATATGTTGCTTCTGCCCAGACTACGCTATCCCATTCGTTATCGTGGAGATGACGTGGAGATAGCAGGAATAAACCCTCTTATCTCCACGTCATCTCCAGCATAAGCTATAGAGCTAGACCGTGGCAATCGTCTTAAAGACATTCACTTTCCCAGACCTTTTTAGGACAAATCGGTGTATATACAATCTTTCTTTCGCAGAAACGAGATCATGTGCTACGGTAAAACCTCTTTTAATCCAATGAATCCGCCCAATCCGTGTGACTATTATCCTGTTTACTACACAGACCGGCTGAAGCCAGCCTTACGGGTCCTTTCGCAGAAACGGCGTTCTGCGCTTCGTTTAAACCTCTTTTAATCCAATAAATCCGCCTGATCCGCTCGATCTGCGTTCTATTGTGCTGTAGACGGCACAGGCGTCCGCCACTACGGTTCGGGCGTTCAGCCCAACGCCCCTACGATAAAACGATAAACCGTTACAACGTTAAAACCCTACCCCCCCCCAAACCCTTGCTTGACAAAAACCCCCACCTCATAAGCTTTGAGCATATTCACCTGTTTTATTTACTTATAGCCAATTCAAAGAATATCTAAGAGGATTATATGCAAGAAATCATCATTGATGGCAATAGCCTCAGCCTTGAAGCTGTGGGCTTGGTTGCCAATGAAGCCGCCCCTATCCGCCTGGCCGATAGCAGTATCGCAAAAGTCATAAAGTGCCGGGATTATGTAGATAAAATCATCGCCAATGGCGACATCGTATATGGCCTGACCACTGGTTTTGGCAAATTCAGCACCGTAAATATCCCCAAAGAAAACATCGCGGAATTGCAGTGCAATCTGATTCGCAGCCACGCTACCAGTGTGGGCGAGCCTTACAGCATTGAGATTACGCGCGCCATCATGCTGCTGCGCATTGCTGTCCTGGCTAAGGGACACTCCGGCATTCGCCTTGAGACTTTGCAAACTTTGATTGAAATGCTGAACAAAGGCGTGCACCCCATCATCCCAAAACGCGGATCCGTGGGTGCCAGCGGAGATCTATCCCCCCTTTCCCACTTGGCTTTGGTGCTTTTGGGCGAAGGTGAGGCCATCTATAAAGGCGAAAGAATCAGCGGAAAAGCCGCCATGCAAAAAGCCGGCATCACTCCGGTAACTCTGGCTGCCAAAGAAGGTCTGGCCTTGAATAACGGTACTCAGGTGATGGCCGCCATCGGCGTTCTGGCCATGCTGCAGGCCGAAAGCTTGTGCCAGCAGGCAGATATCACCGCAGCCATGTCCGTCGATGCCTTGATGGGCACACCCTGCGCTTTTGACGCTTTGATCAACAATCTGCGCCCCCATCCCGGCCAAATATCTTCTGCGAAAAACCTGACAAATCTGCTCGAAGATAGTCCTTTGCGGGAGTCTCATGTCAATTGCAAAAACGTGCAGGACGCCTATTCCCTGCGCTGCACTCCGCAAGTGCATGGTGCGGTGAGAGATGCCCTGTCCTATGCGCGTGGTGTCTTCGAAATAGAGATCAATAGCGCCACCGATAACCCGCTCATTTTCCCGGATGAAAACCGAGTGATTTCCGGAGGCAATTTCCACGGCGAACCTCTGGCTATAGCGCTGGATACCATGGCTTTGGCGATCAGCGAATTGGCCAATATCAGCGAGCGTCGGGTCGAACAAATCCTCAATCCCGCTCTGTCCCGCGGACTTTCTCCCTTTTTGGCGAAACGCCCCGGCCTGGATTCCGGCTATATGATCGTGCAGCTCACTGCCGCAGCCTTGATCTCAGAAAATAAAGTCTTGTCGCATCCCGCCTGTGTGGACAGCATTCCCACCTCGGCAAATCAGGAAGACCATGTCTCCATGGGCTCCGTCTCGGCCATCAAGCTCTTGCAGGTGATGGAAAATGTTTCCAACGTGATCGCCATTGAGCTTTTGATCAGCGCCCAGGCTTTGGACAGCCGCAATGTGCTTAGTTCCCCTGCGCTAGAGGCCGCTAAAGCAGCGCTGCGCAAGGAAGTCCCCATTTTGCAGGAAGACCGGATCATGTATCCGGATGTGGAAAAGAGCATCGCTTTGATCAAGGACTCCGCCATCCTGAAAGCCGTGCAGGCCAGCGGGATAAAAATCTATTGACAATAAGCTGATCAGTTCCAGATTAAACCTTATGAGAAAAATATATGCTGCCTTACTGCTGGCGATGCTTTTCGCCTTGCTGGGCTGTGGCATTGACAATACCATGTACAATGCCAGAAAGTACTTTGATATGGCACGGGTTCGTCCTTTGGCTGCCAATGGGCGTCCTGCGCCTCAAGCGGTGAGCGATTATACCAAGGCCATCAAAAAATGCGGCATTATTCTCTCGGACGGCGGGAAGGGAAAACGCGCTGATGACGCCCTTTTCCTCATGGCCAGAGCCCTGTTTTACAAAGGCAATTCTTCCTTTCAGGCCAAGGACGCCTTCGAAGGCCTGATCCGGGGTTATCCCAATAGCAAACACGTCCCCGAATCCTATATATACCTGGGTAAAGTGCTGCGGGACATCAATCAGGTCGCAGAATCTGAAGCTGTGCTGGAGCGTTTTGTCCGAGATCCCAAATTTGTGAAAGATCACCCCCGCGCCCTCTTGGTAATGGCGGATTTTGAGATTCAGGATGAAGACTATCACCGCGCCCAATACTGGCTGGAACGCATTATCAAGGACTATCGTAAGACCCCTGAATTCAAGGAAGCCGCCTTTCTCTTTGGCAAAAACTATTACGAGCAGAAAGATTATGAGCGTTCGCTGCAGGAATTTGAGACCTTCATCAGGACCCGTGGCATTCCCAAACCCAAAAAGCTGGAAGCTATCTATTATATAGCCTTGAACCGCCTGGAAATGGGCTCTCATGAGAAGGCTCTGAAAGAGGTCAAGTATCTGGTGCGCAATGAAGAACGCCCGGAAATGCTGTCCCGGGCCAGAGTGCTCTATGGACGGGCTCTTTTGGCCGCTGCTGAGGTGGAAAAGGGTCTCGAGGAATTGAAAGCCGTGACCACCAGCTATCCCCGTACGGAAAGCGCTGCCACCGCCTATTACTATTGGGGAAACTATCTGTATTATGAAGAGGGCAAGATCGATGAAGCCGTGCCGCATCTGAACCGGGTGCGCACCGAATTTGCCCAATCCCCTCTGGCAGAGAAATCTACGCAAATGGCCGCTGCCATCAATAAAACAAAGCCTGTGGCCACTTTGAATAGCAGCCGCGATCTGCAGGCCTGGCTGGATTATCACTATCTGAAGGCAGAAAACCTGTTCAGCCCTCTGGCTTTACCGGATTCTGCCCTGGCCGTATATCAGCGGGTGATCAATGAACGGGATTCTTTGGCTGTGAAGCGGGATTCTCTGGAGATCAAGATCGCCAGGGCCACTATCGTAATCGACAGTCTGGTAGCCATCTTGCCAGCTCCCATCGAGCTTGCAGAACCGGATTCGCTGGAGCTTTCGGCAAATGCAGAGGATTCTTTAAAAACTGATCTAGATCGACCTTTGCCCACAGAGTTGGATTCCGAACCTACTACACCGGACAGTATTGATATCGCTTTAGAAGAACTTTCCGATCCTCCACTTGCGCCAGAACCGGAGCTGCCTCAGGAGCTTAGTCCTCCTTTAGATCAGCCGGAAGACTTCATTGATGAAGATCTTGAGATAGAGGATCCGATATCGGACCTTCCCAGATCTGACACCCTAGATACCGATGGGAAAGAGCTTCCAGATCGGCCATTGGAACCGAAACCGGATAAACCCGAAGAGCCCAACGATGAAGAAGATCTACCGGATGAAGACCCTGAAACCCCAGCGCCGGAACCTATCAAAACCGGCTCGGCGTTGCTTCAAGAACTTCAGCGTGATCTGCCTCTTATGCAAAAGAAAGTGGACGACCTGGAGCCCTTGATTGAACGTTTTGATACCCAGATTATCCCCTTCTGCTACTTTTCCATGCACAGCCTGCTGCTCGAACTGCCGGAGCGCGCTGAAGAAGCTGAAATCCTTTATCAGAAAATGCTGGCAGAATACCCGCGCAATATGTATAGTGCGGCCGCCACAGCGATCAAGGAAGGCCGTAGCCCCCGTTTGGTGGATCCTGCTTACAACGAAGCTCTGGCTGCGTTTGATGACGCTTTGGATAGCTATCCCAACGCTCCTGATTCCCTGGTCACCCTGATGCAAGACTACACCGAAAGTGAATATGACGATCTCAAACTGCGGGCAAACTACCGCCTGGGCTGGTACTATAGCTTTGAAGAACCGGATACCACCCTGGCCAAGGAATACCTCAGTGCCGTGCTGGATGATCCGGACAATGCCGACTTCGCTCCCACGGTGAGACGCTTCTATAACGGGACCAAATATCTCCTGCGGGATTCCGGGCTCATCGATAGCGTTGCTGTAGTGGCAGATAGCGTGGCCGTTCCTGCTGCGGAAATAGAGCCTTTGGAAGAAAGCCCGGCAGATAGTACTTTTACAGGACCAATTACTGGGGAAGAAGCAATTCCGGATTCACTCAAGTTTGAGATAGAATTGCCGGAAGAAGCTTTGCCTTTAGCGCCGCTGGAACTCACTGAACCTGCCGTGCCAGATTCCTTGCCAGATCTACCAACAGACACAGGGGAAGGCTTCACAGAGCCGGAAATCAGGCCTGAAGGGGACTCTGTAGAGCCTCAGCCAGTTCCCCCCGAAGCTGAAGAGACGCCGAATCCGCTTAAAGATGTCGTCCCTAGCCAGATACCGCAAGATCCGAAAGAATGAGCTTGCCGCTGATCTATCGCCAGCATCTGTATCTTCGGCTGGCCATCTTTTCCCTGGGGATAGCCACAGGCTTTGAAGCCTCTCTGCGGCAATTGATCACACAAATAGCCCTCTCCCTTTTTTATATCACAGTGGAGCCACAGCTCTTTGCAAAGCTGGGTTTTGCCCTGCGCAAGCTCCTCACTTTTCTAGCCGGATACTGGCTCTTCGCCCTGCTGTTCAAGGTCGAATTCCCTCAGGCTGTGCTCTTTAGCCTCACGATCATCTATCTCGTACTCATCACCGTGGCAGTTTGGGGCTCCCTCGACAAAAGGATGCTGCTGGCAGAGTGCCACCGCTGTCACAACTTCCAAACCGGCAGATCTCTGCTGTCTTTCAGCCTGGCCACCTATTTCTTTATCAAGAGATATTTTACGGAATATCAAGGCCTGCAGAAACAGGAGAACATCGCCGGCATTCTGGACCGCGCCATCAGGGCCGGACTCAAGGTGCATGAGGGTGCGGGCGTCATCGAAGATAAAGTTCAAACCCTTTTACGCGAGGATTACATCCAGCCCACACGCCAGCCTGCGGCAAATCTCTACGGCCTCATCTTCTTAAGCCTGCTCATTTTGCTCTCCAATATCTGAGGCCCGGCATGCGTTATTTGATTATGATGGAATACGATGGAACAGAATTTGTCGGCTGGCAAAAACAGAAACAAGGTCGCAGCGTTCAGTCTGTAATGGAGCGCGCGCTGGAGGCTTTCAGCCAAAAGCCGGTTATGATCACCTCCGCAGGCCGCACAGATGCCGGCGTGCACGCTCTGGCCCAATACGCCCACTTCGAATATGAAGGCCGCATGGAGATGGCGCAGATGCTCAAGGCTTTTCGCCGCTGGCTGCCCGCTGATATCAAGGTCCTGCAAATCTGGCAGGTGGGGGACGATCTTTCCGCCCGCTACCAAGCCTTTGAGCGCCAATACCGCTATGTGCTGACCAAGGATCTCAGCCCCTTCAACCGCAATTATACCGGCTCCATCCCACATCTAAAACTCCGTCTTCCGCCCATGCAGGCAGCGGCCGTAAGGCTCCTCGGCAGGCACGATTTCTCCAGCTTTGGCCGCCTCAATCCGGAGGTGCCGAATCACATCTGCGAAATCAACGAGCTCAGCATCTGTGAAGAGGAGGATGCCTTTGTCTTTACAGTGAAGGCAGATCGCTTCTTGCATCACATGGTGCGCCGCATTGTGGGCACACTGGCCTACATCTCCCATTTTGATCTGCCTGCGGATACGATAGACAAAATCCTGGCGGACGAATGCCCGCGGCAGAATCTGGTTTGCACAGCTCCTGCCCAAGGACTCTTCCTGATCGGAGTCAAATACCCGCCAGAACTGCTTGACGGCAAAGCCACCTGCAAATTATCTGACATCATAAGAAGGTAAGCATGAATTATAAAATCCCTCGGGGAACCTACGACATTATGCCCAAAGACAGCGCCCGCTGGCAGCATGTGATAGACACATTCCGCCGTGTGGCACAGCGTTTTGGCTACGAAGAAATCACCACTCCCATCTTTGAGATGGCAGGCCTTTTTGAGCGCAGCTCCGGAGAAAGCTCCGATGTGGTGCAAAAAGAGATGTATCGCTTTGAAGATCAGAAGGGACGCACTTTTGCGCTGCGGCCGGAAGGCACGGCTGGCGTGGTGCGTGCCTATGTGGAGAAGAGTCTGGACCGTCTGGGCGGCAGGAGCAAGTTTTACTATATTGGTCCAATGTTCCGTTACGATCGCCCGCAGGCTGGACGCTACCGTCAATTTTACCAATATGGCATCGAATTTATCGGCAGCAATCATCCCTATTACGATGCCGAAGTGATCGCGCTGGAGATGCAGTTTCTGGCGGAACTCGGCCTGAAGAATGTATCCCTGGAGATCAATAGCGTGGGTTGCGCACAGTGCTCGTTAACTTATGACGAGGCGCTGCGTGCTTACTACCAGCCGCATTTGGCTGAACTCTGTCCGGATTGCCAGAACCGCTTTGAGGTTCGCCCTCGCCGTCTTTTGGATTGCAAGGTTGCCTTTTGCCAGAGTCTCAGAAAAGATGCGCCCTCGCAATTGGATTATCTGGATCAGGACTGCAAAGAGCATTTCGCTGAAGTGCAAAACTATCTGGACCAAATGGGCGTAACATACCGGGTCAATCCCTCCATCGTCCGCGGCCTGGATTATTATACTAATACTGCCTTTGAGCTCATCGTAGAGTCTTTGGGCGCACAGAATTCCATCGCTGGTGGAGGCAGGTACAATGGCCTGATCTCCCAGCTTGGTGGCAAGGATACCCCTGCCGTCGGCTTTGCCGGAGGTTTTGAGCGGCTGCTCCTGGCTTTGGAAAAAGAAGGGATCGCAGGCTACGAACCTATCAATCCAACTATATACGTGATCGGCATCGGAGACGAAACCAGGCTTATGGCCCTGGAATATATCACCAAACTGCGCCAGGACGGCATCTATGTGGATTACAATCCCGATAAAAGCTCCTTCAAAGCGCAGATGAAGGCCGCAGATGCCAGTAAGGCCAGATATGCCCTCATCATCGGTGAAGACGAATTGGGCTCAAAGCTGCCCACTTTGAAAGACCTGGAAAGTTCCCAGCAGCGTAGTGTTGATTATCGGCAATTGCTTGATATTCTGCAGTAAAGCGCAGCCCGCAAGGCTATAGATAGGAGATTTATGCTCTATAATGAGATTTCTGCGCAACTGGAGCGTTCGCAGTTTTTTAAAGATCTGCTACCACTGAAACGCGGCACCCAGATCTACCATCTCAATCAAAGCGCCAGAGCCCTGGTGGCAGCGCATCTTTGGGCCCAAACCGGCAAGGATATCATCCTGGTCTCGCAAGATGATATCATCGCGGAAGACCTCTGGGAAGATCTGGTCACCTTGGTGGGACGGGACCATGCCTACTATCTGCCGGATTACGAGATTCTGCCTTATGAAGAGCGCTCTCCGCACTATTCCATCCGCGCCACCAGGATGATCACGCTGCTGAATGCAGTCACGGATCAGCCGGCCATCTACAGCCTCTCCATCCGTTCATTTTTGCGCTACATCCCTTGTAAAGAAGTGCTGGCCCGGCATATATTGCAGCTCAAAACAGGTGACAGCATCGATCCTGAAACCTTACTCAAAAGCCTGCAAAACATGGGCTATGAGATCGAATATCAGGTATCCACAGTCTATCAAGCGGCCCGGCGTGGCGGCATTATAGATATCTTTTCCCCGCCCAATCTGCAGCCTGTACGTCTGGAATTTTGGGGTGATGAAATCATCTCAATCCGCGCCTTTTCTACCAGTACTCAGCGCTCCATCCCTGGCGAAGTGGGCGAAGTAACCCTCATCCCTGCCCGGGAAATCTCGCTGGACGATATCGATTCCGGCTCCGTGATCATCTCCAAAGTGCGTGATCATGGCTTTTTTGAGGGTATTGAGAATTTCTACAGCTTGCTCACCACTCAGCTTTCCTCTTTTGTGGATTACTTCGAGGCTGACCAGAGCATCTTCGTTTTCAGCAACTTCAGCTATGTCAAAGAAGAGATTCAGGCCCTTACCGAACAGACCTTTACCCAATATCATAAAGAGCTGAAACGCAGTAGCCGCGGCAAGGTGCCCAAGGTGAACAAACTCATCCTGGACGAAGAGGCTTTCTACGCCCGCATCAATGCCCGGGAGACGCTTTTTGTCTCGCAAAGCGAATTTATCCTGCCCGAAATCAAAGATAACATCCGCGCACCTTTCGAATCCCAGCCCGTCTTTGAAGCCGATCTCTCGCTGGTGGCGGATACCTTGAAAGCCAAGGCAGATCAGGGCTGGCAGCACTTTCTGCTCTTTGACAACCAATCCCAGGAAAAGCGCACACGTGTGATGATCTCCGCAGATGCCTCCTATACGGGACATATCGGAGTCTTGCATGAAGGCTTTGAAATCGAGGATGCCCGCCTGGGCATCTGGACCGATCATGAGATCTTCAACCGCTACAAACGCAAGCGCTATGCACCCCGATTTGCCCCTGGTGAAAGCATCGTTGATTACGAAAATCTCAAGCCCGGGGATTATGTGGTGCATGTGGATCACGGCATCGGTGTCTTTGAAGGCCTCAAAATCATCCGTCTGGACGCTCAGGAAGTGGAGTGCCTGGTGCTCCGCTATGCCAATGACGACCGCGTCTATGTGCCTACCTTCCAGCTTTCTCTGGTTTCCAGATACGTGGCCGAAGAGGGCGCAGCTCCCACTTTGAACCGCCTGGGCAGCGCTAAATGGCAAAATACCAAGCGCCGCGCCACTCAACAGATCGAACTGATCGCCGCTGATCTGGTCAGGCTTTATGCCGAACGCAGCAGCCGTCCCGGCCTCGCCCACGCCGTGGATACACAGTGGCAAAAAGATCTGGAAAGCTCCTTCATCTATGAAGATACGCCAGATCAAAAGAGGGCCAGCCGTGAGATCAAGGATGATATGGAACTGCCCACGCCGATGGAGCGTTTGCTCTGTGGTGATGTGGGTTTCGGCAAGACCGAGGTCGCCATCCGTGCCGCCTTCAAAGCGGTGAATAGCGGCTTCCAAGTGGCCATACTCGCCCCCACTACTCTCTTGGTAGAACAGCATTTCCGCGTTTTCAAAGAACGGCTCGTTCAATATCCGGTGCGCATCGCCATGCTTTCCCGTTTCCGCTCCAAAGCCATGGTCGATAAAGACATCCAGGATATTGTTGCCGGCAAGGTGGATATCGCCATCGGTACGCATCGGCTGCTTTCCCAAGACGTGAAATTTGCCAAATTGGGGCTCCTGGTTATCGATGAAGAGCACCGCTTTGGCGTGCGCCACAAAGACCGCCTGCGCAGGATGCAAAGCAATGTGGATACGCTGTATATGAGCGCCACGCCCATCCCTCGCACGCTAAATATGGCCCTGGCCAAGCTCAAGGAAATCTCCCTGATGCAGACCTCGCCCAAAGAGCGTCTGCCCATCCGCACCATCATCACCCCGCGCGATATTGAAGTGATCAAAGACGCCATTCGCCGCGAAGTGGACCGCGGTGGGCAAATCTTCTTTGTACACAATCGCGTCCAAACCATCGAGACCGTAGCTCTGGAATTGCGCCGCGAAATGCCCGATGTCAGCTTCCTGGTGGGCCATGCGCAAATGCCTGAGAAACATCTGGAAGAAGTGATGAAAGCCTTTGTGGAGCGGGAAGCCCAGGTTCTAGTCTGCACCACCATCATCGAAAATGGCATCGATATCCCCAATGCGAATACCATCTTGATCGACCGCGCCGATAATTTCGGCCTGGCCCAGCTCTATCAAATGCGCGGACGCGTGGGACGCAGCAACCGCCGGGCCTATGCCTACCTGCTGATCCCCAAAGGCACCACCACCGTGGCCAGACAGCGTCTGGAAGCCCTCACCCAATACGACTACCTGGGCGCCGGATTCCAAGTGGCCCTGCGCGATCTCGAACTCCGCGGAGCCGGCACCATCCTGGGCACCAAACAAAGCGGCATCATCCAAGCCATCGGTTTTAACTATTACAATCGCCTCCTGGGCCACGCCATCGAAGCGGTGGAAAGTGGCGATACCTCCAGCCTTTACGCAGAAGACAGCCCCAATACCCGTCAGAGCATCCGCACCGAAGTCGATCTCTATTTCCCCCCTGAATATATCGATAACGATGAAGAACGCCTGCGGGTCTATCGCCGCCTCTCCGAACTGGAAAACCTGGCCGATATCGAGGACTTTGCCACCGAACTCACCGACCGCTTTGGCGAAATCCCCCAGAACGCCCAATGGCTACTGCTTTATTTCAAGATAGATCTTTTGGCCAAGCGGCTTAAGCTGCGCAATTGCACCGTGAAGCGCGGCACCATGACCATCGAATTCGACGGTTCACATACCCCACCCAAAGCCAATATCCTGCGCTTTGGCGGCAAGCTGAGCGAGCCCTTCCGCTTTGAAGCAGAGCGCAATCTCAAGATCATCATCGAGCTGGAAGATGGGCTGGATTCCTTGCAGCAGTTTGAGAGGGCGATTGAGATATTGGTGATGTGGGAGTAAAACAGCTGATGCCCATTCCGGTATTTTCATTGTTTTCTTCGACCTTCCCATCCCGCAATTTGCAGCGGCCTTCAGTATAATTTGTGGTAGAGCTGACGTAGAGATAAGAGGATTTTTTCCTGCTATCTCCACGTCATCTCCACGACATCAAATGGGGTAGGATAGTCTGGGCAGAAGCAAGTACTGGACTAAAAGACTATTATTCTGCGGCTTGAGGCCGAAAGTTCCGGGATCGTTTGACCTTGGATAGATGGCAGAAAGCAAAACCATGCGCAGGACTGTTTTGACTTTCATTTTTGATCTGGTGAATAGGTTTCAGCTTTCCTGTTATCCTTCTATCATCCCAGCAGACTACCAGTTATTCACAATCCAAAAATGAGAGTTAAAACAGGGGAATCACGACGCTGCGAGGTCTGATCCGATCAGCGTTGCTTTTGTTTAAACTCAAAAACGACCCAGATAAATTCACAATACTCTGGCTGACATGAAGATACCTAATAGGCATAACCCAAAGGCCGAAGCAAAAAGGTCGTTTTTAAGTCAAAACAAAAGGGTTGGCAGCAGTCCCCCCTACGTTAAAATGTTAAAACGATAAAACCTTAAAACGGAAGGGCTTTCAAGCGGTGGTATAGATCGTTTACTTGCTGTTTGCGTTCATACTTGGCAAGGGCGGGAGGCAGGGTGAGCTCTTGGTATCTGTCCTCGATCAGTTTGCTGAGGCAGTGCTTGATCGCAGAGACGGATTCCATGGGGCAGATGCTGTCTATGCCGCATTCTTTGAGCAGTGCTGCGGCTTCTCCATGCAGAGGGACCAAGGCCAGAATTGGGCGCTTAAGGCGCAGGTATTCAAAGACTTTGGAGGTGAGAGTGCCTTTTGGGGAGCTGCTGTTTATGATCAGGATGAGGGCATCGGCTTCCTGCATTTTGCTGAGGGCATCCTGGTGGCTGAGTTCCGGCATGATGCTGATTTTGTCCTTGATGGGGCTGCTCTGTATTTCCTGATAGACTTCGCGGTTAAAATTGCCATAGAGTTGCACGCGCAGGTTTTGGGGGATGAGCATCTGCTGGTCTAACTCAGCAATGGCTTGATAGAGGTATTTCAGACTGCGGCGGGCGTAGATATTGCCAAAGTAACTCAGGGTATAGAAATCGCTGGAAGGACGAGCCGGAGGAAGATCGGTGTAATCCTGTTCATCATGGCCGTTATAGAGCAGAAAAGTGCGCTCGGGGAGAGTGGCATCAAAGCTCTGGGCGAGGGAATCGGCAATGCCTTTTGTGGCGCTGACGATCAGGTTTGCCCGGAGCAGGATTCTTTTTTCCCAAGAGCGGGAATAGTGCCGGTTGAGCGCATTGCCCATGAGGTCATAATCCGAGAGCAGGGTCCAGTAATCCCGATAATCCACCACCAGGGCTTTGTCAAATTCCTGGGCCAGTTTGTAGGCAGCTATGGCGGAGGAGAAGGGGCCACAGGATACGAAAATGAGATCTATCTCGCTATCACGCAAGATCTTTCTGCCGCGGGAGAGTAGATGCGGCAGCCAACCGATCTTTTCATCGATGGGATAGAGTCTGCGCACCAGCAATTTGAGGCTTTCCGGGCTGTTCTTATAGACGCTTTGGGAGGCGGCTTTGTGTTTGCCAAAGGCTTTGCGCAAGAGAGCCATGGGGTCCCAGGAGGGAGTACGGATCAGAGTCTCTTCCTGGCAGAGCTCCTCTAAATCAGGATCAGAATAAGCGTATTCGATCTCATCCACCGTGAGCACGGTGATCTGAGCTCCGGCCTCGCTGAGATAGCGCACAGTCTTGAGGTTGCGCAGGACGGCGGGACCTCCCAGAGGAGGGTAAAAATAGCTAATGTAGAGTATCTTCATGTAATGCGCTGGATCAGCTCAAAGAACTTGGGCTCCAGGGATTCCCAATTGAAACGGGACTCGGAGATATCCAGGCAGCGCTGGCTCATAGCGTCATATTCACTCTGAGGCAGCTTCAGCATTTTGGCGATATTGGCGGCGATATTGCGGGATTGGTAGGAGCCGAGTTTGCCTAGATCATTGTACTCGATGAGGCTCTTCATGAGTGGGGTCTTGATGCTGATCACGGGCAGGCCAGCCGCCATATATTCCAGCACTTTGAGGGGAGTGGCCAGGCGCATACGCTTGTTTTTGGGATTGAAGATCCAGAGCCCAAAACGGGAGCGTTTCAACAAAAGGCCGATCTTTTCCGGGGGAATCCACTCTTGATAATAGATCACGGCATTGAGATTGAAGGTGCTGATGCTGTCGTGGAATTCCTCCTCGATGGCGGGGTCATGAAACTTGCCAATAATCAGGATTTTGAGGCGGGGAAATTCGCTTTTGAGCAGGGTGGCGCATTTCAGGATCTTGAATATACCCCGATCCCTCGTGAGGCCACCGGTATAGACTAGATCAAAGCGCATGGTGCTCAATTGCTTTAAGCCCGCAGGGATCACAGGGTCTGAATCCCAGACGTTTTTCACAGGATAATTGGGCATCACCAAGAGGTTTTTGGCCTTGGGATTGCGGGGAAAAAGCTGATTTAAGATCTCCTGATTCACGGCGATCACTGCATGAGCCCGTGAAGCTAAAAGACGTTCAAGGACGAGATAAAAGTTCTTCACAATAGGGCGGAAAAGGAAGCTGTAGCGCTCCGCATGAGCATCGGCAAAGAACTCATGCACATCCCAGATCAGCTTGCAGCCCAGACTCTTTTTGAGCCAGATGCCCACCAACATGGTTATGGGCTCCACACAGATTACCAGATCCGGTTTTTTGGACTTCGCCCGGGCGTAAAGCTGCGGCAAAGCCTTGACCGGAGAAGTGGCATCCACCACCGATTGATAGGGATTTGCACTGCGATTCACCAAGCCGTTTGTGGAAACGATACACACCTCTCCCAATTGCGTGAGGCTCTTGCCCAGCTTGTGGTAAAGCCGGACGTCATTGGTCGAATGTGAGTTTGATATAATGCAAATCTTCATATCTTTTATCCCTTTTTGCCACGTTGTCGATCAAATGATTTTGTGTCAAGTGCAATCTTGACAGTTACGAGTTATGAGCTACAAGTTACGAGTTACAAGCTACAAGCTACAAGCTACAAGTTACAAGCTACAAGTTACAAGTTACAAGTTACGAGTTACGAGTTACGAGTTACGAGTTACGAGTTACGAGTTACGAGTTACGAGTTACGAGTGCTGGATTGGATACGTCTCGTGTCCAGTGAGTTTGAACTGCTTTCTTTTGTAAAGGCCTGCGACCTTTCTGGATGCGAGACGCATCCAATCCAGCAAACGGCGCATCGAATCCTGTGTGACAGTCTTTTAAACAAAATCCGTGTTAATCCGCTCAATCCGTAAAATCCGTGTGACCATTAAAACAAATATCTGTGTAATCTGTGCGATCTGTGAGAGACTTATCTGCGTGATCTGCGCGAGACTTATCTGCGTGATCTGCGTGAAACTCAGTTCAAAGCTCTGATAATCGCCTCTGGAGTAGCCGGGAAACCAAGCTCTGCCGCGGGTTTTACACTCTGCACCGCATTTTGCAAGGCAAAGAAAACAGCCATGCCATACATGAAAGGCGGCTCACCCACCGCTTTGGAGCCGAAGATACTGGCCTGCGCGGACTTGCTGGAGCGCAAGGAGATCTGTAAATCCAAGGGCAAGTCCCGGACACCGGGAATCTTGTAGGTGCTGGGATTTGCACTCAGATAGCGGCCTTTGGCATCGATCACCAGCTCTTCCATGGTGCACCAGCCCACTGATTGGATGAAAGCGCCAACCACCTGTCCCAGATCTATATCCGGATGCAGGCTCTGAGCATTTTCGTGCACGATATGCGTGCTGAGAATCTCGTGCTCGCCACTGAGGACACCGAGCTGCACTCTGGCGATCGCTGCGCCATAGACATAGTAATGGAAAGGATTTCCCTGCCCCAGCTCGCGGTCGAAATACAGATCCGGAGTGGCGTAATAGCCATAGGCTCCCAGCGGGGTCCGTTCCTGATGCGCTCTTCTGATCAGTTCGGGGAAGGCGATGCTTTTCCCCGGTTCAGCCTGCATAAAGACCTTATCATCAGCAAAGACAAGCTCTTCGCTCTCGATCTCATAGCGCTCTCGGAGCATGATCTGCGCAATCTCAGTGAGGTTCTTGCGGATCTTTTCGGCAGCGATGCGGGCGGCATTGCCATTGATGTCACTACCCGTGGAGGCGGCTGTGGGAGAGGCATTTCCGCTGCGCTGGGTATGGGAGGATTCCACTCTGATTTTGTCAAAAGAGAGGCCCAGTACCCGCTGCACGATCAGAGCGACCTTGGAGTTTACATGAAAAACCAGCCGGGGATTTGACGTACTGTCCCTATCAGGCGAATTTGCCTTGTTTGAGACAAGTGGTATGTTAGAGATTATTTTACAGTAATGTGAGGCCGAAGTAGTGTAA
>JAJBAW010000043.1 GCA_020532545.1 Candidatus Cloacimonadota bacterium
AATATGCGCCAGCGGCATTGGTAGTGGCGGTATAGGAGCCGGCAGCTACAGTAGCGCCTGCGATGCCCTGACCACCGGTCTTGCGCACGAAGCCGACGATGTTTCCGGTGACGGTCTCTTTGGCCAGAGGATTGGAGAGCGCAGCAGGAGAGCTGACGTCTGCGGTGTAAACAGCTTTTACGCCCCAACGGTACGTGCTGTTTACCAGAGCTTCCCAGCCTTCATCTGCAAAGGTGAGAGCAGTGATCGCTTCGTCATTGAGCAGGGTCCAGCTTGCTTCATTGGCTTCCTGACCGGAGACAAAGCGGTAGATCTTGTAACCTACCAGGACTCTGTCATCACGTTTATCAGACTTGGCAGGGGCGTATGCTTTTAGCTTGTTATTATTTCCTGCTCTGCCATCACGGGTGAGGGCTTCAGCGGCGGGCATAACTGAGCTCGCCACAGAGCGCTGAGGCAGCAGAGCCGGTCCATCAAAGCTCACTGGAGCGATGGTGTTTCCGATATAGATATTGTCGATGAACCAGGTGTACCACAAGCCATCGTTGCTGGGGGGATCCTCAGCCTGGAAAGCCAGAGTAATCTGCTGACCGCCATAAGGAGCCAGATCTACCACAAAGGGTGCATTGTAAGTGGATTGACCACCTGTTTGAGCACTGGCATCCCAGAGCATCTGCCAGCTATTACCGCCGTCGATGGAGGCCTTCACGCAGTAGTGATCGCCATTGTCGCTTCCGAGGAAGACATAGCTATCGAAACGCAGATAGGCATCTGGAGGGCAGTTAAATGAAGGCGTAAGCAGCCATTCGTCTTGATGCTCGTAAGACCACCACAGACCAGTTTGGTAGCTGCCATGCGTTGGAGTGGCATTGGTATCGCCAGCGATTTCGATATTTCCCAGTCTCTTGAAGGTGGGGTATACGCCCATGCTGTTTGCAGCACCGGCATTGGTGATGATTTGAGACCAGTCTTGAGGCGGGAAAGTGGCGTTCTCAAAGCTTTCGAGAATCTCGACTGCGTTTGGATCCGGGGCTTCCCACTGCAGGTTCACAGCGGTGTAGGTGCTGTTGAGTGCTGCTACTACGCTGTGCGGAGCATAAGCGATCTCATTCAGAGTGATGGTGCCCATCTGGTATGCTGTAGCGGCTACGTCTATGATACCAGTGGTAGAGGTGTATCCAGGGCAGCTAATGATGTATTCATAGCTTTGATTTGCATACACGGCAGGGAAAGTGAATGAGCCATTGCCAGTGCTGCTTTGGGTGTAATTTGCATATCCAGTGAGCGTAATCGATGCACCGGCCAGGGCGCTACCTGTGTCCGAAGCCACGATGGTGCCGCTTACTGCGACCTTGGGCATAGGCTGCATATTTACATTGATTACAGCCTGCTCATCTTCTGCCAGTACCAGCACTTGAGTATGGGTGATGTACCCGTAGCTGCTAAAGGCCAGATTGTATGTTCCCGGTATGATATAGCGGATCTCATATTCGCCAGCGGTATTGGTGGTGGCTTGATAACCAGCATCTGTGAACTGCACCAATACACCTTCTAGAGGAGTATTGCCAGTGCCGGTGGTCACGGTTCCATTCAGATGACCTACTCCGCCGGGAATACCCAGGAGAGTTGTCATGGGGAATTGACCGGATAACACGCCAGCGGTAGGCGGTGCGGTAGGATCATATTCTATGGTATCACTGTGCGTTTCACGGGCCCGGTTGGTGCCGATGGTCTGGGACTTGAATTTATCAGAAGAACTGAAGTAAGCTCCATCAAGCGGTCTCTGCACAGTGATGAGCAGGTTTTGTCCATTCAGGTACATGAAGGGTTCGGCAAAGGGGATAGTGACTGTGTTTTCTCCCATAGGATAGGTCACGTTACTATCAAATACCAAGGTAGAACTGGTGGTGATCGGAACCCAGCCATCAGCCAGATTCTCCAAAGTCGTGGTTTCAAACCAGATCTTGGTAGGCTTATCAGGCAGGTTCGTTACGAAGTTGTTATAGAACTGGATGCCATTGATAAAACCGGTAAAATTGCTCAGTTCAGCGGGGTAGAGCATCATCTGGAAGAGGCTGCTCTTATAGTACATATACACAGGAATATTGGCAAGCTGGCTGCCATCGCCCACAGTGTAGGCAAATTGGCCAGCAGGCATTACCAATAGTGTGATGGGAGGGGTTTGGTCGTTTGTGGGCTCGGAGTCCCCAACCAGCACCACTTTGCCAAAGACCTGGATAGGCCCTTGCTGAGTGGGGTTCCAGTTGATCGCCAGATCGATGGTCTGATTCACAGCGATCGCGGGACCGGCCACAGAGACAAGCTCGGTGGTGCCAGACATGATCTTTACAGTATAGGAGCCAGCAGCTTTAGCCGAAGTTCCGGTATTCTTGATCCTCACGGTATATTCAGAAGGGGACCCCACAGAAGGAGTACTGTTTCCACTAATGGTGAGTGCGGACATGTCGTTCGGCTGTTTGCGGACGTTATTTGAGAATCCGGCATTGGATTCTACATTGTTGGTATAGATCGTTTTCACAGCCCATTTGTACATCCCATCCGGGAAGCTGGCCCAGGCGGGGTCTGTGAAGGTGGTATCGGTAATCATTGCAGGAGTCAGTGAAGTCCACAGAGCAGGAGTGTTTTCCTGTCCATATTCCAGACGCCAGACTTTGTAGCCCAGCGGGAGGCGGGATGGATTGTGCAGCGGCTGACTGAGGCTGCTTGCCATCTGCCTGGCGGGGCCTTGGCTGGCTCTTCTGCTGTCCTGTTGACTGGCGCTTTCTTCTGCAAGTTGAGCAGATTCAGGTTTGCTGGTGAATCTGAAATCGCCGGAAACAATATTGGCAGGAGCAGAAGCGTAAAGCGCACGATCTGCGGGACCGATGTAAATATCATCTATATACCAGCCAGCATAGTTCACCACCGTGGTGGAGACCCATTCAAAGCTGATCTCAGCTTCTGTGAGGCTGGCATAAGCGGATAGATCCACAGTGAGCTCTTGCCAGGGCATGAATACGGCCAGGGCACTGGTTCCCCAGACTACATTTCCATTCACCATGATTTGACCATAATCCCAAGTGTTATAACCATCCATGTGATGCCAGAAGCTGAGCACAGGACTATCAAAATTACTGAGATCAAAGCTCTGTCTTAAGAATGAGCGTTCACCGGAGATAGCACAATTTGCATAGGGACCATAGATGTTGGTTCCAACCATGCCGGTTCCAGAATGCGCTGCTTGCGGGGGAACTTGTGGGGTGTCTCCACCTGCGGTGTTGTAATTGGCAACGTTATAGGTATTATTCCATTGCCAGTCACCATTCGGGTAATTTGGCAAACCGGTGCCAGTCCAATTCGAGCTGGCTACCCAGCCACCATTATCATCTTCGAAATCGAAGAAGTGGAAGTTTCCGGGGGTTCCGGGAGCGCCCCAAACCAGATTAACCGCAGTTTCTGCCGTATTCACCGTAGCGGTAATGGCAGAAGGCGGCAAGGTGAGTTCCAAAAGGTTAATGGTGCCCATGGCATAGCTCGTGGAGCCCACGATGATAGTTCCAGTGGCATTTTGATATCCGGCTCTGGAGATTGTGTAATTATAAGTATTGCCGGAGAGCACATTTTCTACCACAAACTGTCCGGCGGCATTGGTATTTGCTGTATAATTGATTACACCATAGAGGTTGATCACCCCATCGCTGAGTCCCACGGAGGGGTTATCACTGCCCACGATAGAGCCAGTAACGTTTACCGAGGCGGATGCAGTCATTGCTATATTCACTGTAGTGACTTGGTCTTCCACAATGCTGAAGGTGGCAGTATGGTCTTCATAGCCGATCTTGTGGGCGAGAAGGGTATAATCTCCTTCCTGTATGTGGGAGAAGCTGTATTGACCGGAGGCGGAAGTAGTGGTGTGATAGCTGTTGTTTACCACACTGATGTCCACATCTGCCAAAGGGCTGCCGGCGGCGGTAACAGTTCCGGACAGCGAGCCCATGCCATCCACATTCATAAAGAACGTGGTCATGGGGAAGGTGCCGGATAGAGTTCCTGCAGCCGAGGGAGCCATAGGATCATAAACTACGCTGTCGTTTTGCAGCTTGCGGGCGCGGTTCGTACCCACGGTCTGGGCCTTGAAGTCGTCAGTTGAGCTATAATACGATGCATCCAGGGGGCGCATGGCATAGAGCACCAGATTATCACTGAAGTAATTGAAAGGCGTAATGAGAGGAATGGTGATGGTGTTTTGCCCCGAAGGGAAGTTCATCGTGCCATCATAGACCAGGGTCATTGCCGTGGGATCTGCCCAGCCGGCACTAAGGTCCGTCAGGGTAGTGGTGCCCAGCCAGAGCTTGATCGGCGTATTACTGAGGTTTGTAACGAAGTTATTGTAAAAGGAGATGCCTGTGATCTGTCCAAAGACACCAAATTCATCCGGATAATATAGGGTTTGGAACAGGCTGGTCTTGTAATAGAATTCCCAGGGGATACCCTCAGTCAGATTGCCTGTACCGATGGTGACGGAGAGAATGTCTGCGGATTGGACCAGGATGTTTAGCGGTGGGCTAGTGTTGTTGCCAGGATTGATGTCGCCTGCCAGCACTACTTTGCCCAAGATTACCTGGGTGCCTTGGGTGGTGGGAGTATAGCTCAGGACAGTATTTACCGTGGCTCCGGGAGCTATGTTTTGCCCGGCTGCATTGGCCAGGACGGTGCCTTGATCATTTACAATCTGAACCTGATAGTTAGATTGCGCAGCAGTGCCATTATTATAGACGCTTACGGTGTAATTTGTGGCAGCGTTCACACTGGGGGTGGTATTCCCCACTATGGAAATGGCCGCAAGGTCGTCTGCACCCATCATCTCAAACTCGACAGTGTCGACGTAGATGGTCTGGCCGGCTGCGTTGCAGGCATGCTTGAAGGCGATGAATTTGCCAGTACCGGTGTAGCTGGCCAGGGAAACTTCATACGGAGCCCAAGCCGCGACAAAGGTGAGAGTTTCTATTTCGGTGAAGGTGGCAGGATCGGCTGGATTTGTCATCACGCCCACCTTCAGGGAGTAGTTCGTGCCTTTACCCCAGAGTTTTACGCGTACGTTGTTCACAGGAATGGTATTGGCGAGGGGCGGGGCAATCAGCATAGCGATGGTATTGATATCAGTGGGGTTGTAGATGGCCACGCAGTTTGGTGCCGATTGCGGAGATGTGGTCAAGGTTTTCACGTAGCCGGTGGTGGCAGTAGCTTGGTATATGCTATTCCAGCCCATGGGGAGATTGGGAATAGATACTGTATCGAAGCCTTCGCTGTGGCTAAGCTCGTAGATGGTAGTATCCACGCCGGTACCACTGAGCACTACGGTATGCGTCTGTCTCAGATTGTCTGTAATGGTAATTGTGGCGGTGTGATCTCCTGCTGTGGTGGGGGTATATACGACGTCGAAAGGAAGGGTCTGTCCCAAGGTAAGTTGTGCAGGCAGAGTGGGCAGATCAGTGAGCGCAAAGAAGGCATTGCCGCTGATGCTGATGCTATTTACGGTAAGAGTACCGCCGCCGCCATTAATCACTCTGAAGGTCTGGCTGGGGGTGTAGCCCAGAACCACATCACCAAAGTCTTTGGCAGGAGGGCTGACTAAGAATAGAGGATCCGCGCTAAGAGCGCTCATGTAAAAGCGGACATTGGAGCGATTCAAGGCAACAGTGCCCGTGACGCCGGTGCTGCCATTGGCACTATCACTCTGGAAACGCAGGGAGCTATTATACGTGGTGGGTGAGAAATACACCAGAGCATTGCGACCAAGGGTCCCTACCATCATATCGGTGGTGATATCGACCAGAAGATTTGAAGCGCCGTCCCATAAGAATGGCGTGGCCAGGTTATGCAGGTTCCAATCAGTGGTGGGCATAAATTCATCGCTCTGCAACACAGTGGTATAGTCGCCTACTTCGAAGGTGGTGGTGAGAGCTTCCTGATCGGTTTGCTTCAGGCGAATGGTAAAATTCAGCATGGGCGAGCAGGTGTCCAGATTCTGCACATTGAAAGCAAGTGCAGAGATCAGTCCGGGAGCTGCGCCGGCAGCAAAGAAATCGTCGGCCCTATAAAGTAATTGCTGACGGAAGGCTCTGTACCAGGTGCCATAGGGGGCAGGAGCACCGGTATTGGTATTAGTGGCTGTGCCAGTGCCGATTTCGGCTACCAGGAGGCCGGCTTCCATCACGAAAACAGCGAGCCTGCTGGTTTCATCGTTGTCGGGGTTTTCATCGCCTGCCATTATGACTTTACCATAAAGCTGGTTTTCACCAACTGCAGCGGGGGTCCAGGGTAAAGTGAAGGTGAGGGTTTGTTGAGGGCTGATGGTAGTGCCTGTTGCACTGGCGATTTCCACGCCATTGCCCTTCATGAGCTTCACCGTGTAATTGCTTTGGGCGGTGGGGCTGTAGTTCTTTACCGAGACAACGTAGTTCACGGTGGAATTTACGTTTGGCGTGGTGGGCCCGGTAATAGAAACAGCTTTCATGTCTACCATATCCAATGCTTCCATGATGAACTTCATATTTGCACGATTGACCGAGACGGTGCCGGTGGCGGAATCAAGGGCGACTGCGCTGTCACTTTGATAGCGTAGTGAGCTATTGAGGGCGGTCACCGTATAAGGAGACGAAGCATTTTGGGTATAAGTCCCCGGAATAAGATCGGTAACGATGTCGATGAGCAGGTTGGCAGCACCATCCCAAACATAGGGAGTGCTGAAGCCATGGGTATTCCAGCCTTCTACAGGCATGAATTCATTGGCTTGAAACACTTGGGTGTAGTTGCCGACTTCAAAAGTGGTGGTCAGAACAGTCTGGGTGGTCGGTTTGATCCGGATTCTGTAGTTTGGCATCGGAGAGCAGTTGTTCAAGGCCTGAACATTAAAGCCTACAGAATAGATGTTTCCAGGACCTCCGCCCTCATCATTGAGCTCAGAGGCCAGCACAAGGTATTGCTGGCGGAAGTTTTTCATATAGGTGCCGTAAGGGGCAGGAGAACCCGTTGTGGTATTTGTAGCGGTGCCATTCCCAATCTCTGCACTCAGGAGGTCCGCCGCTATCACGAAGATATTCAGGGGAGCCGTAGTGTCGTTCCCGGGGTTGATGTCCCCGGCCAGGATCACCTTTGCATAGATGCTCATCGCACCTTGAGTGCTGGGGGTCCAGGAGAGCACTACATCTACAGAGGTTCCGGCAGCTACAGTCGTACCTGCTACGGTGGCCAGCTCCACATTGTTGCCGTTGTAGAGCTTCACATTATAGTTGCTTTGAGAAGCCGTTCCGTTGTTAAACACATTCACGGTGTATTGCGTGGGAGTGTTTATACTGGGGGAGCTGTTTCCGCTCAGAGCAAGGGCCGCAAGGTCGTTTGCACCCATCATCTCAAACTCCACGGTATCCAGGTAGATGGTCTGG
Source organism: Candidatus Cloacimonadota bacterium (assembly GCA_020532545.1). Taxonomy (GTDB): domain Bacteria; phylum Cloacimonadota; class Cloacimonadia; order Cloacimonadales; family Cloacimonadaceae; genus UBA5456. The sequence continues at coordinate 7,446 of JAJBAW010000043.1, forward strand.
GCGAGAGCGTTGTTTGCATGTTTAAAGGCGATGAATTTGCCGTTTCCGGTGTAGCTGCCGAGGGAGACCTGATACTGTTCCCAGGCAGCCGTAAAGGTGAGAGTTTGTATTTCGGTGAAGGTGGTAGGATCGCTAGGATTTGTCATCACGCCCACCTTCAGAGAGTAGTTTGTGCCTTTGCCCCAGAGCTTCACACGTACGTTATTTACTGGGATGGTGTTTGCCAGGGGAGGGGCAATCAGCATGGCGATAGTATTGATATCGGTGGGATTGTAGATAGCCACGCAATTCGGTGTACTCTGCGGAGTTGTAGTCACGGTTTTCACATAACCTGTGCCTACCGTAGCTTGGTAAATACTATTCCAACCCAAAGGAAGAGCTGGTATAGCCACAGTATCGAAGCCTTCGTTGTGGCTGAGCTCGTAAATGGTGGTATCCACGCCGGTACCACTGAGTACTACGGTATGGGTTTGCCTCAGGTTGTCCGTGATGGTAATGGTAGCAGTATGATCACCTGCTGCGGTGGGGGCATACACTACGTTAAAGCTTATGGGTTCTCCCAGTATCAGTTGCGCAGGCAGAGTGGGCAAATCGGTGAGGCTAAAAGAGGCGTTTCCGCTGAGGCTGATGCTGTTTACGGTAAGAGTACCGCCGCCACCGTTCATCACTCTGAAGGTTTGGCTGGGGGTATAGCCCAGAACCACATCGCCAAAGTTTTTGGCAGGAGGCCCGACTAAAAATAGGGGGTCAGTACTCAGAGGGCTCATTACAAAGCGAATGTTGGTACGGTTCATCAACGTTGTGCCTGTGAGCGATGTGTTGGCATTCAAAGAGTCGCTCTGGTAACGCACGGAGCTAATATAGGCAGTAGGAGTGTAATACGTCAAAGCATTGTGAGCATAGGCTCCTGTCACCAAATCGGTGACAATTTCAACCAGAAGATTTGAGGTGCCATCCCATAAAAAAGGTGTAGTTAAGGTATGAAGGTTCCATCCTGTAGTGGGCATAAAAGGGTCGCTCTGCCACACAGTGGTATAGTCGCCTACTTCAAAGGTGGTGCTGAGAGCTTCTTGATCTGTATGCTTCAAGCGAATAGTGAAATTCGTCATGGGCGTGCAGGTGTCCAGATCTTGCACATTGAAACCAAGTGCAGTGATCAGTCCGGGTGTGGCACCAGCGGTAAAGAGCTCGTTGGCTTTGTAAAGCAGTTGCTGACGGAAGCTCTTGTACCAGGTGCCATAAGGGGAGGGGGCACCAGTGGAGGTGTTTGTGGTAGTGCCGTCACCGATGGTGACCTCTACTTGCGCACCGAGATTTGTGATTGCTCCAAGGGCTAATGCCAAGAGCAAGATAAACAGCATAGTTCTTTTCATGGTCGTGACTCCTATATTTGCTTGTTGTTCTTGTTTCTTTATTCCAGCTACCAAATCTGGCAGGAGGGTAAATCTCAAATTTATTTTTAACATACACATATTCTAAGCACAGTGCAAGGAAACATAAGAGTACTTTTATTGTAAAGGAAATTCTTCAATTCTGTGAAACTGTGCAATAATTAAGCTATAGGGGAGGTGTCAATGTTCTGAGCTTCAAATAGTTATGTTTTTAACCAATTTACAGTGCTTCACGAGATTGATCAGGCCTGAAAGTACTTTTAGGATGCTAAAACAAGACTGAAAAGAACTATTGTTTCTGGCATCGCGCTCATTACTTAGGCTTGTCTCTAAGATGTCGTCGATTCGAGTTGACTCGAAATCCTGAGTCATCTCGAATTAAAAGCAAATTAAAACCTAATCAAAGGCAGCCCCGTCCCAAGCCTATTCTGTATAAATGGCAATCTGCCAGATTTGAGCGAGCTTCCAAGGCGAGTATTATGTTCTGTATAAAAACAATCTCTTTCTAAAGAACAAAGGAATATTTTTGTTTATGTGGAATACTTTTCAGATATGCTTTTAGACAAAAAGTGAGTAATAGCGAAAGGCAGAATCCAAAGACTCTGCCTTTACATTGGGATGTCAAATAAATTATAGTTATCCTTTGACAGCGTCTTTCAGCTTTTTACCCGCTTTGAAAACTGGTACGTTACGTGCCGGGATTTTCAAAGGAGCTTTTGTTTTAGGATTGATGCCTTTGCGAGCTGCACGGTGCGCAACACTAAAGGATCCAAAACCAACCAAGGAAACTTTGCCGCCTTCTGCTAATGTCATGGTGACACCTTCAAGGACGGAAGCGAGGGCAAGACCGGCAACTTTTTGGGAAATGCCGGCATCGGACGCGATCTTTTTTACTAACTCATCTCTGCTCATTTTACCTCCTATTAGTAGTTTGTATAAGCGTTAGAGATATAACACTATCATTAAAAAGCGCAGTTAGAAAATCTGTCAATGAAAAAAAATGAATTTATGTTTTTATTATTCGATATATTTCAACCGGGTATGGCAGAAATAAGGTCTAATTGTCTAATAGTCATATGAATAGCCTGTGTGTATATTTTTACACTTTTAGCTGCAAATATTTAGCTTCACCCTGCTTAATGCCATTGTTTTGAAGGATTCTTTCACTTCATATTTGCTGCTCTTTTCGGGTAAAGCAGGCCGAAATGCGGCTTTGCGGCTATATAAAGACAAGCAGCAAGAGGATCAAAAAGTGGGGGAGATGTTGCCTGTCCTTTTTTCAGTTGACAAAATCAGCAATCATAGCATCGTGTAACAAGATAAAAAAACTGGAGGATTAATAATGAAATTCAGATTCCTTACACTTGTCGCCCTTGTGGTGCTGATAGCTTTGAGTGCTTGCTCTTCAAATAAGAAAATTGAAGTAGAGCCGGAACCCGTTCGTGACCCGCTTGCCTTGGCTCGCGAGGCTGCCGCAGAAGGTGCCGATTATTATGAAAGCGGAATGCTGGAACAAGCGATAGTATCGTTCAGCAGCGCTATCAAGCTGTTTGAGGAAGCCGCTCCGATGGCTTCGGAAAGCGATTCCCTGGCCTACAACCTGGAAAGCATGCAACTCAATGTGGCCAAAAGTCATGTCGATATGGCCGCTGAAAGCATCCAGATGAGCATGTATAATGAAGCCATCATTCACTATGAAGCTGCTCTGAAGATTTACAAAAATCATAAACCAGTGCGCATTTCTCAAGACGAATTGGACCAAAATGTATTGGGTACATACAACAACCTTGCCATTGCCGCTCGTGATGGCGGTGAATATGAAAAAGCGCTTAATTATTACGATGAGATCTTGAAATTGAAGCCCAGAGACGAAGACATCCTCAATGCCAAGTTCTTTGTCCTGAAGGACTATGTGAAGGACGATGACCGTGCTTTTATGGTTTTGGAAGATTATGCCAGAGTAGCACAAGATGGCGCTGCTTACATCAAGCTGGCCGAAGGTTATGCCGAAGCCAATAACTATGCCAAAGCCGAAGCCGCCTATCTTCAGGCCGAAAAATTGCGTCCCGATGCCGATATGTATACCCGCATTGGCAATTTCTATCGCGCCAATAGCAAATGGGAACAAGCCAATGTCTATTTGAAGAAACTGGCCGATACCAAGCCCGAAGCCAGTATTCTGGCCGTGGTTTATGCTCAGATGGGGCAAAACTATTCCCAATTGGGCAACACCGCAAAGATGGTGGAAAATCTGGAAAAGTCTGTGGACCTGGTACCGAATTACCGCTTGGCTCTCACCTTGGCCGGACATTACAACGGCGTGAAAAACTGGAATAAAGTAGTCACCTACAGCACGAAAGTCTTACAGGAAGAAGCCAATAACTCAGCAGCCCGAATGCTGCGTGGGGTGGCGTATTATCAACTGAAAAACATGAGTTCTGCCAAGGCGGATCTGGAACGTTTGGTAAATGATCCCACCTATGGCGCTCAAGCTCAAAGCATCATTAAAGGGATCAAGTAAGATAGATACCTTATTCTATGTGGCGGATGGAGTGATATCTGTCCGCCCTATCTTTTGAAAATGAAACACTTTAAAACAGATGGTTCGATAAAGGCAATATACAAAGCCGTAATAGGCGAAAAGGTGGCGCGTCCGCTTTTCAGCACCAGGGTTCCGGCCGGTTTTCCTTCGCCCGCGACGGATTATACCGAAAAAGAGCTGGACCTGAATGAAAAGCTGATTTTGCACAAAAAGCACACTTATTTCATGGAAGTAGAGGGCTATTCCATGATCGGTGCGGGCATTTATCCGGGAGATCTGGCCATAGTGGATCGAGCCATAGAACCCAGTTCAAACAAGGTGGTGATCGCCATCGTGGATGGGGAATTTATGCTCAAGCGTCTGCTCATCAAAAATGGCGAATACTGGTTGGTGCCGGAAAACGATGAGTTCGAACCTCTCAAGATCACCGAAGATGCGGATTTTATCATTTGGGGAGTGGTTACTTACGTAATCCATCCTGTCTGATGTGGCAGAGATATTGGCTGCTGTTCATCGTCATCATTTGGGGAGCTGCTCTATCTGCCTCGGATTTTGTGATCGATGAAACCATCATCCTGCAGGCCAATCAATTTCAATATAAGTTATCCCGCCAAAACCTTATAGTCTCCTCCGAAAAGATATTCAGTGACAGCCTGGAGCTGGTTTCCGGGCTCGATTACGAGCTGGATTGTCGCAGCGGAATCCTGCTGCTGAAGACTATGCCCCAGAGCCCCATGCTGAGCGTCAGCTATCTGATTATCCCGGATCAATATACGAAGAGGATACAGCTCTACGAGAAAGTGGATATGTCTGATAGCACCCTGGTTACCCGCCCCCGGCTGAAATCCCAGTGGTTCACAGACAGCTCAAAGCTGGAGATCAGCGGCAGTAAAACCTTTGCTCTCAGCTTTTCCGAAAGCGGCGAAACCGATCTTTTGCAATCTCTGTATGTGAATCTGGATGGCGAGCTTTCCAAAGATGTCTTCATCACCGCCCAGCTTTCAGATAGCCAGAGTAAACTCAGCCCCGAAGGGGATTCCAAGGAACTTTCCAGCCTGGATCAGGTCTTCATCCGCGTCTATGGCAAACGCTGGGAACTGGGAATGGGAGATCTTGAGCTCGAATATGAAAAGAGCCGCTTTTTGAGGTATCAGACCAAGATCGAAGGGATTTCTGCCTTGTATGATGGCAAACACCGCTTTCAAGCAGCCTTCAGTGCTGGTGGTGGGAAATCTGCCATGATGCAGATCCAGATCGTCGATGGCAAGCAGGGGCCGTACTATTTGGTGGCAAATGACTCTCAGCGCAGCTTCATCATCGTGGCGGGCACGGAAAACATCTATCTGGATGGCGATCTTTTGGGCCGCGGTACGGACTATTATGTGGACTATGCGGAAGGCTCGGTGATGTTTCGCCGGCTGGTAAGCTCTAGCAATACGGTGAACGCCTGGTTTCAGTATTCAGATGAGAACTATCGTCAATCCAACTACTTTTCCAGCTCGAAAGTGCAGATCAGCGAGCAGCTCAGCATACATCACCATCTGGTGCACCAAAACGATAGCCGGGACGATCCTCTGCTCTACAGCTTTAGTGAAGCCGACCTGGATAGCCTGGCTGTGGCTGGAGACAGTCCTGCCCTCAGTGATGGCGTGATCCAGACCGGTTCGGGTGATTATATACAGCTTATCGACCCACAGGGTTTGATCTACTATGAATATGCTCCGGGAGATTCCAGCGCGGTTTACAGCCTGGTATTCAGCTATATGGGCCCGGGAAATGGGGATTATGAAGAGTTTTCCAGGGGACGTTATCGCTGGGTGGGACAGGGCAATGGTTCCTGGCTACCGGTCAAGAAGCTGATCGCTCCTGCCAATCGCAGCAACATCGAGCTGGGCCTGCTGTGGCAAGGTGAGGCCTGGCAAAGCGGATTTGACTCCATGTATTCCCATAACGACCGAAATACTCTTTCTGCGGTGGATGATCAGGACAATTCTTCCGCCATTTTTTCCTACAGGCTGGCGCATGAAGCCACAGACAATCCTTTTGTGGTCAAGCTGGATGCCGAATATCGCTTTGCCGATCTCTACCGTTTTGGCACAGACTATGTGGTGGAGCACGATTTTGCGGCTTTACCCAAGGCGGATTCGCTGGCCATGAGCAATATCGATCTTTCCTTCGGCTACATACATGAGTTTTGGAAACCGCGTTTGCTTTTGCGCTATCGGGATCTGGATCAAAACTACCGGCAAAAAGCCTTGCGCTTGTCTTCCGAAAGTGGGAGTTACCGGGTGATCATTCCAGCCCTGAAGATGAGTAGCACGATTTCAGATCAAAGCGGCGAAATCGCTAGCTTGCTGATGTATCACGATGCAGAATTGGCCTGGGCTTATCACATCTTTGGCCTGAAGCTGGCCGGCCTGTATTCATCCCTGGAAGATGATGACCCCGCTGCCCTCAGCACGCGCTATCTCAAATGGCAACCTAGCTTTAGCATCCAATCCAAGCGCCAGGCTACCACTCTGCTGTTTAAACGCGATCAAAGTAGCGTAAAACAGCCGGATTGGCGGGAAGTAAACTCCTCGGATACTTATTCCCTCAAACACAATAGCAATTTCGTGCAGCACCGCTTTGATCTGGATTTTAGCCATCGTGAGCTCAGAAATCCCGTCTCCGAGAGCAATCCCAAAAGCTCCTATGATCTTTTTACCCTGCGCAGCGGGCACGATCTGCTGAATGGAGCGCTCAGTCTGTATAATAACTACGAACTCAATCAAACGGAATTCTTCCCCCGCATCCGGGATCTGGTTTGGGTGGGCACCAGCAGCGGTGTATTTGACAGCACGGGAGTCCTGGTGGAAGGTGGCGAGTACATCTATGAATACATCACCTCTCCCAAGGGCCGGCTTTCTACAGAGATCTCGGCCATGGCCAGCCTGTATCTGAAACCGGGGCTTTATCTGAAGGACCCTCTGTGGAAGAAGATCCATAGCGATCTGTCTGTAACCGCCACCGAACAAAGCGACAGCATGGACGATTGGCGGACCTATCTCTTTTTGCCGAATTACAGTTATGGCGAGACCAGTATCTATTCACGACAGGGCTATCTGCAAAATGTCTGGCTGGATCTTTACAAAAGCAGGGTGATCAGCTCTTTTTCGCTGGACCTCAACCGCAGCCTGGACAATCGCTATCAAAGCTCCGAGCAGAGCTACGAAAATCGGCAGGTGGCACAGATCGATTTGCGCGGCTATCTGAGCATGAACACCAGAATCAGCCTGGAGAATTCCCTGAACCGGGAAAGCCGCTATGCTTCTGAGATCTCAGAGCAGCGCATCGCCAGCAATTTTGAAAAGCTGCTCAGCCCTCAAAGCACAGCGGTGTTGGAGCTTAGCCTGGCCCAAGAAGAAGGCAGCATGCAGGGTGGGGATGATAGATATAGCTTGCAAAGCCTGCGCATCGCCCCCCAATTGCGCAGCGTCTTCATGCAAAAATACCGGGTCTCAGCGCGCCTCAGTCTGGGCTATAACTTCCGGGATGGCAGTGCCTATTTGCTCTTTCTTCCCCAAAAACGTGCGGGATTTGTCTCGGATGCCACGCTTTCTACTATCTATCGGCTGAATGCCTTCAGCAGCTTCAGTCTGGAATACCGCTTCAGCAAATACCCGGAAGCGAAAAGCAGTCACAATCTCAAACTTGAATTTAAGGCGGAATTGTAAATGCCGATCTCACTTAGTGTTGTTGATTATATCATCATCCTGCCCTTCATCTTTTTGGCTGGGTTCATCGATGCCATCGCCGGAGGTGGCGGTCTGATCTCTCTGCCGGCCTATTGGAGTGCTGGCATCCCGCCCCACATGGCTTTGGGCACCAATAAGTTCTCCTCTTGTAGTGGAACTATTTTCTCCACCGCCAGATTCTTTCATGCCAGGATGATCGATGTGCCGGTGGCCTTGATCGGGGCAGTGATGGCTTTGGTGGGCTCCTGGCTGGGCGCGAGTACTGCTCTGAGGATCTCAGGGGAGTTTTTGAACTATCTCCTCATCATCCTGATTCCACTGATTACGGTGCTCGTTCTTGTTCGTAAGAATCTAGGATTCAGTGACACAGCACATCTCTTGAAACTGGGCTATAGGCTCTTCCTGGGCGCGTTGGCCGGCTTGATCATCGGCTTTTATGATGGATTTTTTGGCCCTGGCACGGGCACTTTTCTGATTCTGATTTATTCCGTGCTTTTGCACTATGATTTTGTGCGCGCCAATGGCAATTCAAAGGTGGTAAATCTCGCTTCAAATATGGCCGCCGTGGTCACTTTTGCTGCTCATGGCCAGATCTGGTATCCCATTGCTATCCCTGCTGCAGTTTGCGGGATTGCCGGCAATCTTTTGGGCTCGAAGATGGTGGTGCTCAGAGGGAACAAGATCATCCGCAAAGTCTTCATCCTGGCCCTCGTTCTGCTTTTGATCAGAGTGCTATACAATGTCTTTCTGTAGGGGCAGCAAGGTCTCATTCTGGATGCAGCTTTGGAGGCTGAACCAAGATATCTGCGGTAACAAACCGATCTATATATATTTAACGGGAATGGTGCCACTCTAGCTTTATCAAACAATAGCCTTCTACAAGATATCAGCGTAGATGAGATAGTCTTGGCTGGCGATGTCATGGTGTCCAGTGGTGTTAGCTTTGATTCCGTTGTAAACAGCGGTGAGGTCTTCAATCATTTTGTCAGCACATACGCTATGACCATCAATACGCGCTTGGAAAATCATGGCACCATTCGCAACCATACGAGTGGAAATTATTTTTATCTGAATCTCCTGGGCGATCTCTACGATTATGGAACTATTCGCAACGACAGCTTTCGCTTCTTGAATACGGTGCAACGTGTGCTCTGGCAGGATCCATCTGCAGATCCGATCAGCTCCGCTAATGTCCTGTCTCAAGCTACCGGTAACCTGCAGCTCACCTCAAATCTGCGTTTTTCCGGATCCGATATCAACTTGAATGGCAACATCTTGATAATGTACGACGGCAGCAACAGTTACAACCTCTCCCATTCTGGAGGTAAGCTCAGAAATGGCACTCTCAATACCGACGGTTTTAGTACTCTGAACTTGTCCGATGGTGTCTATATTCAAAGCCTTAATGCCGAAGACATTATCCTGCAAGGCTTTGTTCTGATCGCCCAAAATTGCAGCTTTGACGACGTAGTAAACCACGGTACGATCCAAAATTATTACGTCAGCAGTTATCCCTTGGTCATTAATGGGAATCTGATTAATTATGACACGATCAAAAACAGTCCTTCAGGTGGCTATCTCTATCTCAACAGCCGCAAAGATCTGAACAATTATGGCACCATCCAAAATAACCAGGTCTCGATTGATGGTCCTATTGATCAATATGTCCTGAATACTGGTACGATCAACGCCAGCATTTTCCAATTGGCTTCGGAGATCGAATCTGCCCAATGGTTCTATAATGGAACTTTGTCTGCCCCGGGTTACACTGTAAATAAGAACGTTGACCCCAATGTTCAAGGTGTATGGCAGCCCAGGTCCACCACGACCGATGGCAGATACATCACCATCGGAAATGGTGCCACAGAGCTCTTAGCACCAGAAAACCTGAGCGTATATTTTAACCTCGGGAAGTTGAAACTTCGCTGGGACGAGGTTACGGATGCTATTTACTATAATGTTTATATGTCCGCCACGCCGGATGGTTCTTATGCCTTGCTGGATAAAGTATTCAGTTCCAACCTTGGCGACGGGCAGGTCATGATGACTTTGCTTGGTCATCAGGAATATGTAGATCCACCAAGGTTCTATAAAGTAACTTCGGGAAATTATGCTAAACAAAACATATATTTACGAGGGGGAAATCCCCTCTTTTTCTGCGCTGATCATTCCAATCTAAGCGATTATATTTGGGAAACCTTCACCGCAAATTCTGAATTGGTCCAGGGCCCTGTTTCAGAGCTGAGTCTGAAGACCTATCCGGTTCCCTTTGCAGGAGAACTGAATATCCTGGCCGAGAGTAAATCAACGGCTCCGCTGGCGTAGGGATCTACAACCAGCGTGGTCAATTGCAGAGAGAGCTGAGAGGTATGGCTGGCTCAAACCTTGCTTGGGATGGCCAGGACCAAAGTGGAAAGACCTGCAGCAGTGGGATCTATTTCCTGCGCGCCTGCCAGGGAAACAGCAGCGCCACTGCCAAAATCGTGAAATTGCACTAACATATACAAAGTGTTTTGAAATCTAAACCAGTGGTGGAGACCTCGCTGGTTTTTCATTATATAGTGGGTACTTTCAAAAAAAGCTTGACCGTATCCGACAAGATCAGGACTGATGCAAGAGGCCGTTTGGTCGGTAAGAAGAGGGGACATAAAAAGTTCCCCAAAGATAAGCTAAATAGTGACTTGGATACTAGTCCAAGCTCTGATAAGTAAGAAGGAGTACTAAAAGCATGCAGCAGATCACAGTAGGCGACTACACTATAGACCTTGTCCGCAAGGACATCAAGAACCTGCATCTGTCGGTATCTCCACCCACAGGCAGGATCAGGCTGGCTGTGCCCAGATATCTGGATGAAGAGAGCATTCGCCGGCATATAGTCTCCAAATTGGACTGGATCAAGAAACACATGGCCGAGTTTGAACAGAGCGAACGTCTGCCTTTGCTGGAATACGTCAGCGGCGAAAGCCACTATCTGGCGGGTAAACGCTACCTGCTGAATGTGATCCCGAATTCCCGTATCAACAAAATTGAGCTACGAGACGATCGCTATATAGACCTCTATGAAAAACCCGGCACCCAAGCCTCGCATCGCCAGCATATGCTGCAGGAATGGTATCGAGCCAGATTGAAGGTCCGGATCGAGCCGCAGATACTAAAGTGGCAAAAGATCATCGGAGTAGAGATCAATGACTGGGCGGTAAAGCAGATGAAAACCAGATGGGGTACCTGCAATATCCGCGCCAAACGCATCTGGATCAATCTGGAACTGGCAAAAAGGTCAGAAGACTGCCTAGAATACATCATAGTCCACGAACTGATGCATCTGCTGGAAAAGTATCATAATGAGCATTTTAAAGAGCTGATGGACAAATTTCTTCCAGATTGGAGAGAGCGGAAGCTGAGCTTGAACAAATCCCTGCTGAGCCATGAGGGGGAGAGCCATTGAGCATGGAACTCGGTGCAGGAGCAGAGCTTTTATAGAGCGCAGATCGCTAAAACGGGCGGATTTGTACAGATCACCGCCCTCAAATTCTCAATTCTTTATCCTCAATGAGCTCCCCCCTTCCTCTGTATCGGTGGCGTGAGCCCATCATTTGCCGTGACCCTGAAGAAGTACTTGTTCCCCAGCAGATTTGCTTTGGGGATTGTGATAGATGTGCTAACCGTCCAGGTATGGGGAGCAAAAGGCCCCTGGGGATCTGTGCTGGCATAGATATAGTACCAAGTAGCTTCGGGCACTGGGTTCCAGCTCAGATTGATATTGCTGCCGGCAGATTCGATGCTCAGATTTGTAACCGCGGTGCAGGAAGCGCTAATGCTGATATTATCCAGGTACCAGGCGATCCCATCGTTATTTTCGCCGTTGGCTACGAAGCGGATTCTGAAATTGCGCTCAGCGGCATCTTCCGAAATATCAAGGCTATAGTTTGTCCAGTTCAAGGAGCCATCCAGGGAGCTATAGCTGCCCAGATCTTGCCAGGCCGAGCCATCCCAGGCTTGCCAGGTCAGGGTATTTTCCAAAGATTGTAAACCGTTGTCCAAACGGATATCAAAGCTCAACTCTACATTATTCATGCCAGTAGCATCGAAGTAATAGCTGCTAAGGGCCGAGCTGTAATCTTGGAGCACCTGTCTCCAGGCATAGATAGCACAGGGAGGCTGGTTGCCGTCACTGGCAATTGTATACCAATTGCCATCCTGAGCAGACCAGTGATTGCTGGCAAAATCGCCACTGGCCCAAGCTTCGCTGAAGGGGAGAGTGATGGGCTCTGGCCAGGCTGGCACAGTCACGGTGATAGCATTTGAGAGCGGCCCGTTATCATTATAATGCACAGCTTGCACGCTGTAGAGATGATTTCCGGCCGGCACGTCTTCATCCCAATAGTAATAAAGGGGCCCGGGGCTGGCATTGACCATATTGTTATCACGATAGATATTGAATCCGCGCAGGCTGCGTTCAGTTTCCACTCTGCTGTGTACTGCGAAGGGCGGATGCTGCGGAGTGCCAGATGCGAGCTCCTGGATTTTTACGGGGATGGGCTGCATGGGTGCCGGGCCTTTGTCCACACTGCGAGCATCAGCAAAATAGGCGTGGATCAGCCAGCTTCCGGAGAGGCCATAGGCATTCGCGGTATTCCATTGGTTATTAATAACCAAGAAATTGCCACGGCCATCTACTGCACGCAGACCATCGGTGGCAGCCGGGAAGTAGTAGTATGGGGTGTTGTCGTTGATATAGTAACCCACATAGATCGCCTCGCTACCGCTGATAGCCACAGGACTGCTGAGCAGGATGTTGTTCCAGCCCAGGCTCAGCCCGCTTAGGGTCTGTTGATGCAGCAAGGTAGTGGGAGCAAGATCTGCATCTGTCCCGCTCCAGACCTTGAGGATATCCACGCTTCCGGGTTCTGCAGCTATGTGGATCATCACGTTGGTGAGCTCCATACCGGCATTAGCGCTCATGGATTCGGTGCCAAATTTCACTGCGACATTATAAGAGATGTTTTGTTGTCCTATGAAGATGCGCGGGATGCCGTCATCATAATGCAAGAATCCGGGCTCTGAGGGCTGTCCGTAAATGGCCGTCCAGGAGAGGAAGGCATTATTTGGGGGCCGCGCTTCGCCGCTGAGACTCAGGATGCTCATCACGGGTTCTATTACCGCCTGCCCAGAGAGCTGGATGCTATGCACTATGCGGGTGAAATTATCCTGGATGCTGAGGGTGGCGGTTTTGTTGCCCAGGGATTGCGGGATGAAGCCTATACTGAAGCTGTAAGAATTAATGGGACTCAGGGCAGCGGGAAGATTGTCTGTGCTGAGCACAAAATTGCCTTCAGGATCGTGCAAGCTGAAGCTGCTGCTGGTGATATTGATGGTTCCTGAACCGGTATTTGTGAGCAGGAACTCTTTGGGCGCATTAGCGGTCAAGGGATGGGCGTTGCCAAAATCCCAGGCAGCCGGAGCATAGCTCAAGATGGAATAAGCAGGAAGCTCGCGCACTGTCACATCATCGATTTTCAGGTCATACACATCTTCACAATCAAAATGACGGAAGGCAAAATAAACGTTCTGCCCGGCATAGCTGGCGAGATTGAAACCGCGATAGTGCCAATCTGCATCCTCAAGAGTTTCTTCGCGCAAAAGCGTGAAATCGGCAGGATCGGTTCCGGTAGTGGAAATGTAAAAAGCATAATGCTCTTGGAACCAAATTGCATGGAAAGCACTTACATAGTATTCCACTATGCATTCGCTGGTGCTGGGAAGGGCTATGAGAGCTGTGATCAGCCAATTATCCGGGGTGAGCGCAGCTTCATCGTAAGAAGCAGAAGCAGCGCAATGCTCTCCACTATGAGCACTTAGGATATCATCAAACAGGAACCAGTCATAGCTATCACCATCTGCATTCACTGTGCTCCAGTCTGTGGGCGGGAAGGTGGCACCCTCAAAGCCTTCCTGCCAGGGGAAGACCGAGATTGCATCTGTATCTGTATAGCCAAGCTTTACATTGGGGCGATTTGCGCGTATAAAGCCGGTTCCGGAGGGCGGGGTACCGCTATTACTCCAGCTAAGATGGGTATTGCTCACGGCACTTGAGTAAATCTCAGCACCCCAGGCTCCGCCAATGCCATACCCGCCATATCTCCTTTCCACCAGGATGATCAGGTTTTCGCCCATATCCACATCAAAGCTTGGGCTCAGCGTGAACTGATTCCAGCCGTTGGCTATCAGACCAGTCTGGTTTTGGTTATAGACCAGGGTAGCTCCAGTGAGCATATCTGCCCAGGTACCATTGGCCAAGTTGCTGGCAGAGCTGGTTTTCAGATAGATTTTGGTGGGTACAGTTACGTTTGTGGCAAGGTGCGAATACCAGGATAGTGCCGAGATCTGGATATTATGCGCACCGATCTCGCTGGCTCTATACAGGGCTGCACTATAATCGTAGCCGAAATAGTTACCCAGGGGATAGCGTTCGCCAATGGTTCCGGAGCCTATGGTTAGCTCGGCGGCAAAGGCCGTGAATGTCATAATCAAAAGTGTCATGAGGAGTACAAGTTTCTTCATCAGAGACCTCCTTAAGGGTCTAAAGTGCTGGATTTGAGACTATCTGGGGATGGCGCATAGGTCTTCCTCGTGGGATGATGTGTTGGGGGCGAAAAACTGAAGGCTGGTTTGGGATGCTGAGGAAACAAAGGGGAAAATCTGTAAGGGGGATAGAAACTGTGGATTTGGGCAAAAGAGCGCTGCTGTTTCACCTCATCCTGCCTTCGCCAAAGACTTATTTTTAGGCAGCAGACAGGAGATTCGCAGACTGCTGAAAGTGCGCATGATGCTCCCACACTCGCACTGGTAAAGCAGAGGATGTGCATTTTTCATCATCAAAGCAAACCTTCTTTTTTGTGGTTAAGCATATATCTTAAAGCCAGAATACTTAGCCGTCGCTATAAAAATCATACAAAGCTATTTCGACTAACTGAACTCACATAAATCAGTTTATAAATCGGTCAATAAAAATATGCAAGAAAAGCGGAGCTTTGTGTGGTTTTTTGTCGCTGTTTTTCCACAGACAAACGACACTTTAGCATAGTCCCAAAAAGTTGAATGTTTGTTCTTCGATCTGCGCCCTTGGATAGTTTATCTGCCAAAACAGTGAATGTTCCTGTGTCCTTTACCTGAAAGCTGTGAGTCTTGGAGTTCAAAGTGCCTAAGATAACTATCAATTTACCATAAGCTTAGCGGCACTTTGGACTTCAAGCAGCAATAGCAATGGGAATATTAGCAATGGGAAACCTTGCCGACGGCTGCTCAAGTCCATTCCGGCCTGTTATTAACGCTAACACTGAAACAATCGAAGCCGGATTGAACTTAACTGAAAGCCAGCTTTCGCCACCGACAATGAAAATCCTTAA
>JAJBAW010000139.1 GCA_020532545.1 Candidatus Cloacimonadota bacterium
TCGCAGCTATGGCGGGGCAGAGGGAGTGGGCAGATCCACCACCCAGACCGTGGTCTATAGCTCTGTGGCAATCCTGATCATGGATTTCATCGTGGCCTGGATGCTCTTTGGAGCGATGTAACTTGCGTTGGCTCTTATTCTTAGCGCTTATATTTATGATGGCATGTACTCCAGCCGAGGAAAAGGCTCAGGCTCCCCAACTCAGCGATAGCAGCACAGTCCTCAGGCTATATGCCACCGTGGAGTTTCGCAGTTCCGGCCTGGAGCGCAGCGTGCTTGCGGATTTTACCAAAAAGCACAATTGCAGCGTGGAAGTCAGGCTCTTTGACGACGCTAATAAGCTGATTGAGGCAATATACAGCCAGCCGGACAGCATCGATGTGGTCTTCGGTTTGCCGGATTCTTTCACCTTCTCAGATGACATCAAGGATTCCTTTTTGCCCTATACTCCCGCCCACAAAGATGCCCTGAACAGGGTCATCCCTTCCGGACAGCCCTTTCGTTTGGTCCCTTATGGATTTTCCTATCTCAGTGTGATTTACAATAGCTCTTTGACCGAGCCACCGACCTCCTTTGGACAGTTGCAAGATGCCCGCTTTCTCAAGCAACTCGCTGTGCTGAGTCCGAATTATTCAGGCCAGGGCAGAGCCACCGTGCACTGGATGGTCTCCCTTTTTGGCAATGATGGTTATCCCCAAATGCTGAGAGCTTTGAAGAAAAACGTTTACCGTCAATACGATACGCACGCCGAAGCCATTTCTGCACTCAAAACGGGGGAGAGCACGCTGCTGCTGGGGCTTTCCACCTGGCCGGCCTGGCAAAAAGAGATCTCGGAAGATTCCGCAGATCTGGATTTTGCCCTTTTTGACGAAGGCAGTTTCCTGTATACCGAAGGCCTGGGCATCCATAAAAACAGCCGCAATCCCGCTCTGGCCAGCGCCTTTGTGGAGTTCATGCTATCCCCCTCTGCCCAAAAGATGATAATCTATAAATTGGGACTTTTCCCGGTCAATAAGAAGACCGCCTTGCCCACAGCCCTGAGCAATATCCCGCTTTCGCCCTGGCTGACGAACGATAAGATCAGAGCCCAGGTCATCAAGGAGTATTCAGCAGAATGGCTGAGTGAATGGGATCGGGTGATGGGGATGTGATGGTGGACTGTAATAGCAACAACGACTGAGTATTTAGCTCAGTTTCACTTGCAACGTTCTCAGTAAATCAAAGGTATTCTTATATTCAATACCAAAATGTTTACAAACAATTGGTATCGGGACTTTTACCTTAACATTCAGCTTGTTCTCATTGGTGACTAAAACAGCGTTATTAGCCAGCGAATAAGCAAGTAGCCAGCTATCAGAAACACTGGCAAATTCGTCCTTAGCGGATACTGGATAAACTTTACTATCGAAGACCCAATTGATGATTTTAGTATATGCATCTATTACCTGAGTGGCGTCTGTTTTCATAAAGTAAGGATGAAAGTCCGCAATGGCCCATTTTGCCAGGATATCATATTCTTTTTGATTCTCAGGATCATGGCCCTTCTTGAGGTCATCTTCTACCTGTGAAATACTGATAATCTTCCCAGTTTTGGCTAGTTTTAATAAGGCATCCCAAAAGCCCGGGGCAATGTCAAACGCATAATATGATCTGTGTGCAGCGATAAATATGTCAGCGTCTAATACGAACAGATTTTTAACCATCAGCTATTACTCCCCAGCACTTTCTGAGCATAGGTATCAAAAGTATTTCCGTAAAGATTGGTCAATCTGAAGGCTTCTGTAGGTTGTAAGCTGCCATCTCTCTCGGCCTGCACTACTGCTTGCATGAAGTTTTTCCCAACCCGCATACCTTGATTGTTATAGTAGTCGCCTCCGGAGGCAGCCTTCATCTGTTTCTCGACCCTATCCATATAAATCTTGTAGAATCCAAAGAACTCTTCTTTGTTGATCAGTCTGAGGTCAAGCAATCTTCTGGCTATCACAATCTCGCTAACCTTATATATTCTAGCCAGGTCCTGATAGATGTTACCCTTGTCCAGAATGGTGTCCCAGGTCCTGCGTAAGCTATTGGAAGAAACCAAGAACTCGGCTGCGACCTTATTGCAAAATATTTCAACATCATCGTCAGCCGGTTGAAGCCGTGCCAGATCAAAGATAGCACTGGATCCATACCAGAGATGTGCGAGTTCATGCGCAAGAGTAAACATCTGAGCGGCTTTCCCGTCAGAATTATTTATGAAGAGAAATGGTGCGAAATCATCTTTGAGAACAAAGCCCCTGAACTCTCTGGGGTCTAGCTTCCGATGAGTGTTGTTTGCCACGATGCCATTGACAACGATGTTGATTTCGGATTTATCAGTCACTGTAAACAAATGTCTCAAAGCAAGTTGCCAAGTAGGGTGCTGAACTGCCCAATCTTCTTCCAATCCCAAGTATCCTCTTATGCTGCTTGCTATATCAATGGCGCTGTCTGTACATTTTGCGGAGTTTATAAACGGCAATTTGGAAGCACCGTTCTCAATCAGGTATTCTCTGAGCCACAATTGTCTTCTTTGCATGGAGTATACTGTGTCTATCAATTCCGGAGAGAAGTTGGCCGGAGTTTTATCTTTATCGGTTCTGAAATAAGGGATTTTAATGCTATGATCCGGAGCTTTGGATAAAAAGAAGTATCCTATTGGAAGTCTTACTTTTTTCGCGAGCGATTCTAACTGCTTGAGTGTAGGATGCTTTTCTCCCTCTATCCAGTCCCTCAGCTTGGGAAACTGAGGCTCAAGGGCTCCTACTGGAAAGCCGGAACGTTCAATGCTCCAGCGAAGGACACCAGGGTTTATACTCACGGTCGGCATGTTCTCAATCCTCTAATTTATTTCTTATTTTTATTATAAATCCATTTTAGAAGCAGGCTGTTTTTTTGTCAATTTATTTCAGTGTTGGTATTCCTACACAGGAATCAGTTCATCGCCCAAAATAGATTGTCTTCATCGTAAATATGGTCTGCTTATATAGGACGGGACACCCTTCTCCCTTCAATTTGCCTTTAACATGTTTTCGACTCGAGCTGACTCGAAACCTCAAGTCATCTCGAGTCGAAATTGCGCTAGAATCAAGTCCAACCCACAGCTGACAATCAGCCGGGAATCAGGCCCTGATTAACCCACCTTTCTGCCTCTCTCACCAAAGAAGAACGCCGCAAAAACGAAAATGTGTTGACAGATTTCCGAGCAAATTATAGCTATCACTAAAGAGAAAAATAATTCTTAAGGAGTACAACCATGCCAAGAATGACGGTTGACCCAAACTACTGTAAAGGATGCGGCTTATGCATTGTTGCCTGCCCGAAAAAGATTAT
>JAJBAW010000004.1 GCA_020532545.1 Candidatus Cloacimonadota bacterium
GTAATGCCGGATTAATACGGATCTGGAGGAAGAATTCAGGGTGTCGAAGTGCAGCTCAGCCTGATCCAAAGACAGCAGAGCAGGAGAGTAATCCTGGGCGCAAAAAGCGCGATAAAACTCCAGATAGTGTAAGAATCCCAAGTCCTCAGGATGCTGGGAATCTGCGATAATCTCCCGGATTTGCCCCAGGCACTCCTCTGCCTCATCCAGCCTTCCCTTGCGGAAAAAGCCCAGCGCTTGATTTAAAAAAGGCTGGTATAAACCAAATTTAGATTCGCAAGAACTCATGCTCGGCTCTCACTCGAATAAGCTTGAATCATCTTCACTCCCCTGGCAATTTGATTGCTATTCTACAAATCTTATTATCTTTAAAAAAATACAATTCTGTTTGAGCTCTCTCAAGTCAAGTGATTTGTTTCGGGCAACGCTTAAATGCTGGTGAAAATTCCAAGTCATAGCTTCTGAGGCTCTTTGAAAACATTTTAAATTATTCTTTCCTACAATCCATTCCTCAGAATTGACCTGGCGCCTTTGGATAGTTTATCATGCAAAACAGTGAATGTTCCTGTGTCGATTACATGAAAGCTGTGATTTTTGGAGTTCAAAGTGCCTAATCTAACTATATATATACGTTTATTTTAGCGGCATTTTGGACTTCAAAAATCATGGCTTTCACGGTTGCCTTAGCGGCACTTTGGACTTCAAAAATCATGGCTTTCACGGTTGCCTTAGCGGCACTTTGGACTTCAAGCGGCAGTGGGAAACGTTGCCGACGGCTGTTGAAGTCCATTCCGGCCTGTTGTTAACGTTAATATTGAAATAATCGAAGCCGGATTGAACTCGAACGCCTTTCATAATCCGTAGCAAAAATGTGTTTTCAGTCAAGTCAAGTTAGATAAGGGTTTCATTCCAAGTCAAGTCAAGTTAGATAGCAAATCCATATGTATTTGATCCTTTCTCCCTCTCCAGAGGGCGTCAATCACATCTTTATCTAGCCTTAATCAAGCGTTAATAATTAACGCTTGATTAAGGCTAGATAAAGATGTGATCAAGTGTCTCAAATGAGAAAGGAGACCCAAGAATGCTGGTTTATCCGTAGGATGAAAAAGACTCACACGAACCGCCCGATCTGTGTTCTATCATCATCATCATTCATATGCAGGACTTGGGTTTTCGCTTGGGTTTTCGCCCAAAACCCCTACAACCCACATATGCAGGACTTGGGTTTTCGCCCAAAACCCCTACAACCCACATATGCAGGACTTGGGTTTTCGCCCAAAACCCCTACAACCCACATATGCAGGACTTGTCTAAAATTGCGTCCCGTTCTCGCTTTGCAGGTATTATGCCTGGATAATAAGGATTGGAATAGGCTCTGGCCACTTATTCATCTTAAAGTGCATAAGAAAGTAGCGTGACTTGGGAAGAGGAATTGAACAGTCTCTCTTTGACCCCCCACCGAATTCCGACATTTAGCTTGACATCACAAGCAGATTTATTTCTAATGAATTATCATAATATGTCAGACGAGGTATCAGATGGAATTAAAAACTCTGCGACTAAATTTTCCCGAAGCTTGCAATATCATCCTGGGTCAGAGCCACTTTATCAAGACTGTGGAAGACCTCTATGAGGCTATGGTAAATAGCGTTCCCGGTATCAAGTTTGGTCTGGCTTTTTGCGAAGCATCCGGCCCTTGCCTGATCCGCAAAGATGGTACAGACACGGTACTAATCGAGATCGCAGTGGAAAATATGCGCGCTCTGGGGGCCGGACACAGCTTCATCATAGTGATGAAAGATGCTTTTCCGCTCAATGTCTTGCCCGCTATCAAAGCCTGTCGCGAAGTGGTGCAGATCTTCTGTGCTACCGCAAATCCCGTGCAGGTGATCCTGGCCGAAACCGAGCAGGGGCGTGGTATATTGGGCGTGATCGATGGCTCCTCTCCCAAAGGTGTGGAGTTGGATACAGACATCAGCCACCGCAAGAAATTCCTGCTGGATATAGGCTACAAACGCTGATGCGCCTCTTTGTCGCCTTACAGCCACCGCTTTCCTTGCACCAGGAGATGGTCCGTGCCCTTAAAGCCCTACAGAGCATAAAGCACAAGGGCATAAACTGGGTTAGTCCGGAAAACCTGCATCTCACGGTGAATTTCATCGGTGAAGTGGCAGAGCATCAGGTAGAGGAAGTCAAAGAGCTGATTTCAGTCCAGGCCTCAAAGCTCTCTGCCATGAAGCTAAAAGTAGAAGGCATAGACCTTTTTCCTCATCGCGAGCCCCGCTTGATCTGGCTAAAGCTCAGTGGCGACGAAAAAGAGCTCTCGCATTTGAATCGGCAATTGCTGAATGGTTTGCGCTCTCTGGGAATTGATGCCGATGCCAAGAAACTGAAGCTGCATGTGACTCTGGGGCGGATCAAAGCCCCGCAAAGTCAGGATTTTGAACGCATCGTCCTGACTCAGACACTCAAAATGGAAGAAAGTTATTGGGATACCCTTGCCTTGTACCGCAGTACGCTGCGTCCCGAGGGCCCCAGATACGATATCATCGAACAATATAATCTAAAATATACGGAGGTATAATGCTGGATAAGAACAAAAATGCAGCCCTGAAAACCGCAATGTCTCAGCTCGAGAAGAGATTCGGCGTGGGCACCCTCATGCGCTTGGGCGACAAGCCCATCGAAGCTGTGGAAGTAATTCCCACCGGAGCTTTTAACCTGGATATCGCTTTGGGCATTGGTGGCATTCCCAGAGGCAGAATCATCGAAATATACGGTGCTGAAGCCAGTGGCAAGACCACCCTCTCTCTGCATATTGCTGCAGAATGTCAAAAACAAGGTGGCACCGTCGCCTTTATAGATGCCGAGCATGCCTTGGACGTATCCTATGCCAAACGCCTTGGCGTGCAGACGGATAACATGTTGCTTTCCCAACCGGATGGGGGAGAGCAAGCCCTGGAAGTTACCGAGACCCTGGTGCGCAGCTCTGCTGTGGATTTGATCATCATAGATTCCGTGGCCGCTTTGGTGCCCAGACAGGAGATCGAAGGCAATATGGGCGATAGCCATGTGGGCCTGCAAGCCCGCCTCATGAGCCAGGCCCTGCGCAAGCTGACGGCTATAGTGGCCAAGAGCAATACCTCGGTGATCTTTATCAATCAGATTCGCATCAAGATCGGCGCGCCCGCCTTTGTGAATCCTGAAACCACCACCGGTGGTGTGGCACTGAAATTCTACTCTTCCCTGCGCCTGGAAATCCGCTATGGCGGCGCTATCAAGGATACTGGAGCAGACAATCAGATCATCGGAGCCCGCACGAAAGTCAAAGTGGTGAAAAACAAATTCGCTCCGCCCTTCAAAAATGTGGAATTCCCCATCATCTTTGGACAAGGGATCTCGCATCTGGATATCATCCTGGACATGGCTGTGCAGCACGATATCGTCAAGAAAAGCGGTTCCTGGTATGCCTACAACGATGAAAAGCTGGGTCAGGGTACGGAGAAATCCAAACAGTATCTCACCGAAAACCCTGCGATCATGAAAGAGATAGAAGAGAAACTACGCATAAAAGTGACACCGGCAGAATTCACCGATCCACCAGTTCACGATGAAGTTGAAGTACTGGAAGAAGAGTGAACGCTCGGCTTATCTAAGCCTTAACGACGAAATTTGGGGGGTTCTGAGTCTTCGGACCCTCCATAAACTCTATCCCTTATCCTGTGAGGCGGAGATATCCGAGGCGGAAGCCCAGCATTTGATCTCAGAGCTGGAAAAAAAGGCCTGGTGGCAGATCACGGAATATCTGGCCAGAGCGGAGCATAGTGAACACCAATGCCGCCTCTTTCTGGGGCGCAAGGATTATCATAAAAGCATCATAGACCAGTGCATTGAGCTTTGTAAAGAAAAGACTTATCTGGACGATGCCCGCTTTGCCGAAATCCTGATCCGCAGCCTCTTTGAGCGAGGCAAAAGCAAACGTGCCATCATCGAAAAGCTCTATGCACAGCGCATCCCCCCTGCGCTCTATGAGCCTATCCTGCAAGAACTTCAAGACCCTGAGCAAAATCAGACTCTTTTGAGAGAACAGATCCAAAAACTGCTCTATAAACACCGTGCCCAAGAGCCCTGGAAGGCCAAAGAAAAGGTCTATGCCTCGCTCTTTCGCAAGGGCTTTTCCCTGGATGAGATTGCTCAGGCCTGGGAGAGTCCGGATGAGTGAGTTTACCGCTTTTATGCTGAAGCTTTGCTGCTCCGGGATTCCCCTTTTTGCCCTGATCCTGCTGGCCTCCTGCGCCTATCAGGGGGTGAATGAGTACCCTATTGCCTCCAGCTATCCCAGCCCCCAGGATTTGGTGCCTAAGATGAATGAGCTGGCCCAGCGCCATCCCGGACTCCTGATGCACCGCATTATCGGCTTTACCCAAACGGAAAATCTACCTATCCACGCCATAGAACTCGGCAAAGGACAGCGCAATATCCTGATCATCGGCCAGCATCATGGCGATGAAATCCTGGGTGTGGCCTTGGCCTTCCAGCTCTTTGAAAGCCTGAGTGAACGCTATCACAAAGACGCCCAAGTGCACGAGCTATTGGATGAATTCAAGCTCTGGATCGTGCCCAGTCTAAACCCCGAAGGCTGGCGTGTGGTGAGTGAAAACCTCACCCGAACCAAACGCAAAAACAACCGCGATACCGATGGCAATGGCAAGCTCGATCTGCGCACCGACGGCGTGGATCTGAACCGTAATTATCCCGTATTCTGGGATATCGATACTGAAATAGACCACCTCAGCCCCTTTTACAAAGGCCCGCAGCCTGCTTCTGAAAAGGAAACCCAGGCGATCATCGCTTTGGGACGTAAGGTCTCTTTTGACCTTGCCATCTTTTATCATTCTTCCCGCACCGGCGCCCTAAATGAGACCATCTTTCTGCCGGCTGTGGATGAGCCCAGGGAGGACTTTCTGGCTCTGCAAGATTTGGCTGAGTTCTATGCACAAAACGTGCCGCGGGACTATCGGCCTGGCACTTACTCGCTGCACAAGAATAGCACCTCCAAGGTGGGAAATGCCCGCAACTTCTTCTATCACAGCCTGGATGTACCGGCGATGTTGATTGAGATCGGTGGGGTGAATAGGGAGGGTAGGAGCATTATCCATCCACCGAATAAGATGGTTAAGCGGATTGTGAGCAGGCATGAGAAGGCTTTGGTGAAGATGATGGAGAGGATGCGGGAGCTTTAGAGTGGACTAAGGATCGGAAGAGCTATGGAGATGAAAGTTATGACGAGATTTGAGATTTTACCTATAATGACAAGAATAAACAAGAATTATTGGAATATAACTTGACAGAAAATACGAACAAACTATACATACCAATAAGTGGTTTTCAAGACTGATTTATTTAAAATGAGAGTAAAGGAGAAATATTGAAAATGACAAAACAACAATACATTGACAAGGGTGTCCGGCAATTGTTGGAATGCGATTCAGATTTGGTGGTTCAAACAGCAATTATAGTTATTGATTCAACCAAGAAACTGACTTATGAGAATACAGATCAAGTTATTTCACTATCACACCAAATTGATATTCTTAGTGAAATTAGAAAGAGATTAACAGCGACTTCAGTAATAAAAGAAGCGCAAGAAAGTGGTTGCTTGATGCAGAGTGTAGGAAATGTACTTGATTATCTTAAGCCAGCAGCAAGTGCCATGCAAAATGAAATCGATACATTATCCCAATCCGAGAAATCAACCAAAGAAGAAAAACCAATCAAGTCGAAATGACAGGGCCAGATTGGATAGCATTAGTTGCTTTGCTCATTTCTATCGGTGCTTTTATTTTATCGATTGTTTTAGCATGGAATAGCATCAGAATAGGCAAAGTAACGCTTGAACAGGCTTTTTTATCTGATATCAAGGAAGCGAGAAATAGATATTCTTCTTTATTTGATAAAATTATAGAGATAGATCAAAAAGATAAACAAAAAAAGGAGCTATCAGTTGCATTTCTTGAAGAGAGATTAGAGGAGTATTTGAACTCTCTTGACTATGCCTGTGGTAAGTACTTAAGTAAAATCATGAATAAAAAAAGCTTTGAAGAAAATTTCAAGCGATTAGTACAAGAAGTTTATGAAAATGAGAAGCTCTTTAAGAATGTGATGAACGGAGATAAAAACAGGTTTGTATCGCTAAAAAAAGTCTATGAAGAATTCTTTACTCAATGCAATAACTAATTGGTTGTTTATGCTTCCAATTACTCCAGTGCATATATGATCTGAATGATGAAAAACATTCTGTTAAGTGAGTGATGAAGCCCTTTTTTCGTTCAAGCACAGAGAAAACTGACGCAGCAAAAAGATGAAGCACTGGATGTCCCAGGCTTTATCCAAGCTTGCCCTTGTTTGTCCAAGATTATTTAGTCTGTCTATCAACTGATTGGTCGGACAAGATCACCTGCAGCGTGATTCATTTAGGCGTTGAACCGCAGATCAGAAGATGGCAGGAGTCCATCTATCAGTCTGTTGTCGATTGGATGGAATCGTTAAGCTGATTTGCATACCAACTAATACTTAAGGTACAGCTTTATTTCACCACCATCACCCGCGATGTATAGACCTCACCATCTGCTTGCATCCTGATCAGATAGATTCCATTGGCCAGAGCTCTGCCTTGCGCGTCTTTTGCGGTCCAGCTCAGGCTGCCTTTCTGGCTTGATGCTGGATAAGATTCCTTTTTCAAGAGCTGGCCTTTGATGTTATAGGTGCTGACCTGGATGGTACTGGCTTTGGAGAGGGAATACTCCAGCGAGCTCTGGTCCCGCACGGGATTGGGATACACCAGCAGCGGGATGGCCGCAGTATTTACTTGATCGCTATTCGAGACAGCGCCACTATGGCTGTAAGTGAAGGTATATCCGGGTGAGCCTTCAAAGTCCGCACCTATATAGGTCAAGAGTCCGGCGGTGTTCCAGTTCAGGAAAAAGAGGCCATTGCAGTATTCCAGGCTGCTGCCTTCTTCGCTAAATTGCAGGTTCTGGCAGTGATATTCCGGCTCGTACCACTCTCCCTGGGTGTTGGCATGGGTCTCGATCACATAAGAGACGGCATAGTCGTCATTTAGATAAGGTGGAGCGCCCTGTTTGTAGCCTTGTATGCCCAGCAGGATGTAGTCCGGCATATACAGGTAATACTTTTCAAAGTTCTGGCTTTGGGCAAATTGATTGCCGGTATAGATGTATTCAAGACGCATGTTTGGTGTCCAGGTGAGCGAATCAGGGGAAACATAGCGATCTTCCTGAGTTCTGCGACCTTCAGCATCAAGAGTCATTTCGATCTTGGTGAATTGAACGGGATTTGAGCTTTTCCACAGGCTGCCGGTCAGCTTCTTATCCTCGTTGTATGTGTGCCAGGCCTGTATTTTATAATCCGTGCCGGTGGCATTGTAGGTCAGGCGGTCTTCCAGATAGTAGCCATCGTAAGTGATCTTGCTGATCCGGTAAAGCGGTTGGGATCCATATCTCCAAAGCCTGAGGGGAGAGCGCAGGGTGAAGAAATCAGTTGCGTATTCCACAGCGCCGTCGAAGGCATAAGTGCTGTCTGAGTGGATAAAATCTATGGAACCGTCAAAGCTGTAGGTTTCATGGATCGAGCGGATATTCAGGGGATTGACGGAATAAGAAGTGAAGGTCTGCGTTTCACTTTCAGACCAGTCCGGGCCGCCAAAAGCGCCTCCAGAGCTGTACCAATGAAAGCCCGTCAGAAAATAAATCTGAGGGAAATCCTGAGCATAAAGACCTGGCAAGCTGAATCCCAGAACCAGAATCAGCGTAAGGATTATTCTATATTGTGTTCGCATCATTCCTTCTTTTCATGATTTGTTTGTTTAGCAAATGCTGGTTCAAAGTCCAGGCATTGTTTCTCAAGTAAGCTGAGAAGATCTAATTGTTCTCAGCTATCACACGCTATATAAAGTCAAGCAACTAATCATATTATATGTCATATCAGCAGGATAGGCAAGTCCTTTCTTTAGCTCAGCGGGATATGATGTCCATATGGCCCCGCGGTTTTCCCTTGACCTTATCCCGATCTGCCTGATGCTGTCCGTGCTTGAAAAGAAATCAAAGCGAGGAAAGATTATGAACGAAAGACTCTTGGAATATCTGAATAAGCACGGGAAATCACCTGTGGACTATGTGCTGTCCAAATTTGAGCACCACGACATCGTCCTGCTGGGCGAAATGCACGGGGTTGGGCAGCAATTGGCACTTTATCACAAGCTCATTCCCAGGCTGGCGGAACACGGCATCGGCACTATAGCCTATGAATTTGCCAGAAGGGAAGATCAAGCCTTGGTGGACGAACTCCTGGACAAAAGCGATTTTGATCTGCCGCTGGCGAAAAAGATCATGATCAAGCAAGAGGCCTATTGGGGATATCAGGAGTATCTGGATGTGTTCAGGCTGGTGTGGTCTGTGAATAAAGAGCTCCCAGCCTCGCAGAAAATCAGGATTCTGGGGCTGAATGATTCCATCAATTGGCCGCTGTACAACCAGATCTGCCGCCAGGAAAACCGCGAACCGAACGCTGAGGAAATCAAAGAGTGCTGGAAGGGCTGTGGAGAGATGTATTGGGCAGATGTCATCAGTGAGCACCATAGCCCAAATCAGACTAATATCCTGGGCATCATGGGCTCTCATCATGCTTTCACCAAATACAAAGAACCAAGCTGGCGTCTGGAAGGTGATGAGAAAGTCTTTACTGGATTTGAAATGGTGAGATTTGGCAATTATCTTCAAGAACGCTATGGTGAAAAGCTCTTCAATATCGGTTTTTACGATCCCTGGGAGAGTAGAATGGCCGCTGAGAAGTCTCTGCACCCCGCAGGAGGCATTATCGAGCAGGTGATATGTCCTCACTACCCGGAGCTTGGTTTTGATCTGAAAGATAGTCCTCTGGGGGATCTACAGGATGAGAGCTTCTATGCCCTGGGTTATGCGGATTTCCGGCTCAAGGATATTTACGATGGGATGATCTATACGGGGCGCTTGCAGGATCTGCAGTCTATGACTCCGATCGCGGATTTCATCGATGAAGAGAATATCAGCCTGTTTCGGGATTATGTGGCCTACAATGATGATGCGGATAAAAGCATTGCAGAGCTGAATGCCATCATCCGTGGGTATGCAAGGCTTGAGACCTGAGCAGCGCGGGGATTAGGGCATGTAGGGGCGTTGGGCTGAACGCCCAAAACACAGCGATGTGTGGTTCATACACATTCCGCCGGGCATAACGCCCCAAAACACATCCAGTTGATCATAACGCGCGGGGTTGGGTTTTACGCAAGGATTGGGCTTTCACCCAAAGCCCCTACAATGCAATCCGATGGGCATGGAATCGGGCTTTCGCCCAAAGCCCCTACAGAACACCCGCACCCCCAAACACCCGCACCAAGAACTCCTGCACCCCCAAACACCCGCACCAAGAACCCCGAACACCCGCACCCAGAACTCCTGCACCCCAAAACTCCCACACCAATAAAACAAAGCCGCGAGAACTCCCGCGGCCTTGTCTATCAGAGCCATTTGAGGATTAATTCAAACAGCGCTATTCTATAATTAGGTTATTTCATCAATACAGCTTTCTTATTGAAGCTCTGGTTTCCAGCTTGCATCCGGATGTAGTACACGCCGGTGGCCAGGCTTCTGCCACTATTGTCATCGCCGTTCCAGGCCAGATTATAATTACCGGCATTTTGCAGGCCTTCTTCGAAGCTGCGCACCAATTGGCCGCGGCTGTTGTAGATCCTGATGCTTACTGGAGCCGCATCCACCAAGGCATAGCTGATGGTCGCACTGGGATTGAAAGGATTCGGGAATACTTTCTTAAGCTCGGTAACTTTAGGGATCACTGGGGTTTGCTGATCATTTCCCTCTTCGTAAACCAGGGTAAGGGGGCCATGAAAGCTCTCGCTGCCATTCAGATCTGCAATCTGCAACCAGTAGTAATAAGTGCCAGGGCCATTCAGCTCTTTGTCCTTATAAATATATACCTGTTGCTGCGAACTATTGGTAGCGGGGATGAGACTACTGATCAACAGGGCATCCGCCAAATCGCCTTCAGTATTGCGATAGATGTAGAATCCACTAACGCCGGTCTCAGTTTGAGTAACCCAGGTGAGCACCGCTTGGTTGCTGGTGTTCAGGGCTACGGTGAAAGAGGAGAGTTCGACGGGGAGGGTGGGATTATCATTCATAATAACTACCACTTCTCCCTTGGCATCGAAATTGACATCTTCAAAGAGATGGCTGTGAGTATATTCATCAATAATATCTGCTTGGAGAACCAGATTATCTGAGCTAATCAACCAGCAATACCAGCCTAAACCGGTAAACGAAGAGTGTCTATTCACCCTGACGTCTTTGATGCCGGTCGAAGTAATGGTATAAATCACAGCCGGGATACCGGTGTCAGGTCCTAGCAAATCATCTGGAATAGTTCCGCCATCGGCAATCGTAGCACCAGATGCAGTTCCGTCGCCGTTGATTACAATTTCGGAAGCTGCGGGAGCTTTGGTGCTAACTTCGATCTCATTGGAATTAGGGCTGGTTTGGGCATAGGCATCGTAGGCGCGCACTACATAGTAATAGGTGGTTTCAGGGGACAGGCCAGTAACTTCGTAGCTGGTCACATTGCTGACATCGAGGTCTTGGAAGTCAGTAACATAAGTTGCAGAACTTTGGTTACAAAGAATGGAGACATCGTCAAAATAAAAGCTTCCACCCGACCGGGCAGTTATAACCCAGCGCAAGTAATAATCGCCTGTTAGATTAAGATCAATATACTTCTCAGTATAAGTGCTTGTTACATCACCAGCATCAGTAGGAGTTGCGGTATATGTCGCCTGATCAGTCCAATCAGTACCATCGGGTGAGCTTTGAACTTTAGCTGTGTAATTAGCTGACGCGGCAGAAGTCCGTGCCCAGAAAGAGCATGATGTAGGATCTGAGATAATAGGAGTTTGAACCCAACCATCAGGTCTATTCATACCGGCATAATATGTGCCATCATGGGCATTTACTTCAATATTTTGTATATACGAACCAGTTGATGATAATGTCCAATCTGTTGGTGGTGTGTCAGTAAGATAACCCTCAAATCCTTCTGCTAATGCACCAGAAGCGGAAGAGCTTTGATAGACGTCCAGTTTATAACCAGTTGCATTGTCTACTGCGTCCCAGTTTGCTGTGAAGCTATTGTATGTTGTAGCTGTGGCATCAGTGGCAACAGGAGCATCTGGAGCAGGCGGTGTAGTAACTTCACCACTTAAGGAAACAGTCTTATCGTCAGCATCAGTTGAGGAGCAGGTCACTGTTCCAGTATAGCTTGTTCCGATGGCCAAATCAGCAACTTGGTGAACGTAAATTGTCTTGGAAACGCTTCCGCTTGTAGGAGTGAAAGACAATGAAGAACCGAATGTCCCACCAGAGGTTGAGGAGATTTCATAATTGGAAGTTACTGAAACCAAAAGAAGGTCTGTAAGGTCCGAGCCGGTGAGCTCAAAAGATTGCTCAACCGAGGGGCCATCGCCAACTACATAAGTAAAGTTGATTGGGGTGGCTGACACCACGTTAATTGTGGGGGTAGCAGCTCCAGCATAACCAGTCCACTCTATATTATCCACTATGACTTGAGTAGATGTAACATTCCTAATCTCGATTATTATGTCCCCTGGGACATTTATGCCACTAATTAAAAATATGTGTTCATCATAGTCATTAAAACCTACACTTGTTCCCATAGAAACATTATTAACGAATAACTCAACCTGTCTGTTTCCTTTACCAGTAAAGCCTTTGTATAACTTTACACTAAAGTCGCCAATTCCGCCACTGATAGTGCTGGACGTAACTTTGCTATTGTCAGCTACACGTCTGAGCATTAATGCTGGAAGAGCAATACCGGAGTTGTTTGTATCACCATTATCATCTCTGGATGCAACATAAGACCAAGTAATTCCATCGTTTCCTTCAAAACTACCATCTACATAACTGCTGCCAACGGTCAAGTTTGTAAAGTCTTCAAGACCTTGTCCCCAAGCCATACCAACCAGCAGCAAGCTCAGCGTAAATAATAAAATCAGTTTTTTCATAATTCCTCCATGAATCATGTCGTATTATATTGTTATATATTCAATTTATCTCAATGGTGCAACTATCTGTAGGTGTAGAATCTTGGCAAGGATTATTTTAGGTCTTAGGTCTTAGATTTTAGGTGTTAGCTGTTATGCATCAGAGGCTTAACCCTCAAATATGAGCAATAGTGCTCAGGAAGATTATTTAAGATATTTATTCATTTGTCCACAGTCTGTCTCCTCAGGAAAGATGTAGGCAATCCGGAAGCCTTATCCAAATAAAAACTTCAAGGAGAACAAGAATCATGAAAACAAAGTTTAAATACGGAATCTCTGCTTATAGCGGAACCATCGATGAGATCACCTTCGCCAGTTACAAGAACGGGGCAATCTGCATTGCCCGCAAGTATGTGATGCCCAAGCTCACTGAGAACAACGCCGAGCTCGGTTCTGTGGGCAAGAATCTGGCCACTATCTATGGAGAGTGCAGCACGGCTTACAAATCCGACCTGCGCACTTATGCCGATCTTTACGGCCGTGAGATCACGGGATCCAAGCAGATCGCCCCGAACAGCTATGCCATCTTTGTGAAGATGTTTTACGCTTTCGCCGCTGCCAATGGTGGCAGTGTGGATCTGAAGAGTCTGAGTTATGGCGATCTGGCCACGCTCTTCCCCGAGATCACCGATATCGCGGCCAGTGTGAATGAGGGCTTTTTGCCATACGTGACCGGCTCTGCGCTGCTCACCGAGAGCATGTAAGGGAGATGGCTATGAAGATGATAGGCAATTCTCTAACGCATGAACTCGCCTCCCGCCTGAACGACTTGATCAATATCCCCCTGATAAGCGAGGAGAATGAGCAGGCTTTCTTTGAGCTGGTAGTTGCGATCCTGCTGCAGCTCCTCTTCGACAGCCTGGATATCTCTAAATAATCTCCTAATCAACCACAAGGCTCCCGCGTCATGCGGGAGCCTTTTATTATGCCTGTGGAAAATGGCATATTATCAGGATCAGGACAGCTTGCAGGAGTGCGGGAATCTCTGAAAATGCGTCCCTGCTTCAGAATAAATCCTGGAATAGGCACGGAAATTGTATGTAATTATGGAAAACAGCTTTGGAGACGAATATAAACGATGAAAATTAGCTACCGTATATTGATCATGGTCTGCATAGGTCTATGCCTTGGCAGTGCTTTACAAGCCAATCAATTTAGTGCTGAGGGCCTGCATTTTGCCTGGGAGCAGCGCTTTACACAGACCGCTCCTCCTTTTGCGCCGGTAAGGCCGATTGCCGAATTTGAACCCGCCAGCTCGGTGATGATCCGCTATCCTCTGGGAATTCCCACTACTTTGGTGGTGGCGCTGGCCGAGACCGTGGATGTACTGTGTTTGGTGAGCAGCAGCTCTCAGATCAATTCTGCACGCAATATCTTCAGCGCTGCCGGAGTGAACCAGGATCGGGTGAGCTATATGATCGCCAGCACAGATTCATATTGGACGCGGGATTATGGGCCTTGGTTCCTCTTTGATGGCAGCGGAGAATATGGCGTGCTGGACTTTCAATACAATCGTCCCCGCCCTGGTGATAACCTGGTTCCCCAGCTTTATGCCGATGAATTTGACCTGCCTTATTACGGCATGAATCTCAAGCAGACCGGTGGCAATTATATGACGGACGGGATCAATACCGCAGCTCAAACGCAGATTGCCTACAGCGAAAACTCCAACAATCAGAGCAATGTGAATACCCTTATGCAGAACTACTTGGGTATCACGAATTATCACGTGGTGCAGGATCCGAATAATACCTATATTGATCACATCGATTGCTGGGGCAAGTTTTTGGCACCGGATAAGATTCTGATCCGCAGTGTGCCGCCCTCGCATCCTCAATATAACGCGATCGAGGCCACAGCGAACTATTTTGCCCAGCAGATCTCGGCCTGGGGCTACCCTTACCATGTGTATCGGGTGAATACCCCGCAAAATCAGCCTTATTCCAATTCTTTGATCCTGAACGGCCGCGTCTTTGTGCCCACCATGAATAGCAGCTATGATGCCGCTGCACTGCAGGTCTATGCCCAGGCTCTGCCGGGATATGAGATCATCGGAGTGCCGGGCAGCGCTTATACCCCCTGGGAAAGCACGGATGCCCTGCATTGCCGCACGCACGAGATCCCGGATGCCCGGATGCTGGAGATCTCGCATCAGCCTTATTTTGGCGCGCAGGACTATAGCGAAGAATATGAACTTTTGAGCAATATAGTAGCTCATAGCGGGGCTGCGCTCAATGCAGATTCGCTGTTTGTGGCTTACCAATTGAATGGTTCAGACTGGCAATACAGCCTGCTGAATTCCACTGGCGGATACGGCTATCAGGGCTTCATCACCGGCCACGCTGTGGGCGATACGATCCGCTATTATATCCAGGCGGCGGACCACAGCGGGCAGAAACGCAGTCAACCGGATTTTGCCGAACTGGATCCTCATATCTTTGTGGTGGCGGGTGATGCCCAGGCGCCTGTGCTCAGCCACAATCCAATAGAATCCATCGGTAAAGATGAAGTGACCTTTGTGGTACTGGCGGAAGATGAATCCGGCATTGTTTCAGTGACCATCAGCTACAGGATTGATGATGGCGCCAGCGAAAGCCAGGAGATGTTCTATGGCGGCAATGACCTGTATATGTACACCCTGTTCCCGGATTTTGCGGAAGGTGACCAGTATTTTTACTATTCTATCAGAGCGGAAGACGGCTCTGGCAATCTCAGTTGGTTGCCCGCCGAAAACCAATGGTATGAAGCGACTATCCTGCCCGTGAGTAATCCTGGGGACACCTTGGTGGCACTAGTGCAGAGCCTGAGGCTCTATCCGAATCCTTTGGGCAAGGGCCAGATCTTATCCATAGACTATCAACAGGATAAAGCGGCTACAGCCCAAATCAGCATTTACAACCTGCGCGGACAAGTGGTTTATGAAAACACAGTCTCCCAAAAACAGGGCAAAATAAGCTGGGATGGACGTGATAAAAGTGGAAGGTTTTCCACAACCGGCATTTATTTTCTACTTTTTAAGACTCCTGAGATAGAGCGTAAGTGCAAGTTAATTATAGTACATTGAGGATGTGTTGATATATTTCAACAGCCATATCGAAAGAAAGTCCATATTTCTCCTTGACAGAATAGGTAGAGCCGACGATCTTGTAATCAGCCTACAGACCCTACATAGAATGCCCTCCGAGCAGTGGGGATGCCGCCCGGCATTCCCCACTGTATTTTTTTGCCCATTAAAAATTGTCTGGATTGCAGGCGTCTCGCTTGCAGGAGTGGGGGAGGTGAGCTCTTTTGATCAAGTCGGCTCCACTTTTGTTAAGGCTTGTGGTTTTTCTGGACACGAGACGTATCCAATCCAGCGGGCTTGTGGTTTTACTGGACACGAGACGTATCCAATCCAGCAAGTTTGGGGATTTACTGGACACGAGACGTATCCAATCCAGCGGGCTTGTGGTTTTTCTGGACACGAGACGTATCCAATCCAGCGGGCTTGTGGTTTTACTGGACACGAGACGTATCCAATCCAGCGGGCTTGGGGATTTACTGGACACGAGACGTATCCAATCCAGCAAGTTTGGGGATTTTCTGGACACGAGACGTATCCAATCCAGCGGGCTTGGGTTTTTACTGGACACGAGACGTATCCAATCCAGCAAGCAAATACATAAACATAAACAGAGGATGCAGTGGAAGATATAATACTGGAAAATGTAAGCAAGGATTTTGGCTCCTTCACCGCGGTGGACGGTGTGAGCCTCACCATCAAAAGCGGAGAGCTCTTCTCCTTTTTGGGTCCCAGCGGCTGTGGCAAGACCACTTTGCTGCGCATGATTGCCGGTTTTGAGACCCCCACCAGCGGCACCATCCGCCTGGGCAACCAGGAAATCACGGATTTACCCCCCTACAAACGCGAAGTGAATACCATCTTTCAAAACTATTCGCTATTTCCTCACATGACTCTTTTTGACAACGTCGCCTTTGGCCTGAGGATCAAGAAGATCCCCAAAGCCGAGATCAAAGACCGCGTCCGAGAGATGATGACCCTGGTGAAGATGGAAGATCAAGCCCATAAGTTCCCGGATCAGATCTCCGGCGGACAAAAACAGCGCATCGCCATCGCCCGCGCTTTGATCAACAAACCCAGGGTGCTCCTTTTGGACGAACCTCTGGCTGCGCTGGACCTCAAATTGCGGCAGCACATGTTGATAGAGCTGATGAACATCCACGACGCGGTGGGCATCACCTTCATCTATGTGACCCACGACCAGGGTGAAGCGATGGGCATTTCAGACCGCCTTGCCGTGATGAACCTGGGCAAGATCGTCCAGGAAGGCCCGCCCGACGACATCTATGAACGTCCCGCCAGCATCTTTGCCGCTTACTTCATCGGTGAGACGAACTTCATCACCGGCCAGGTGAAGGCTCTTTACGAGGACTATCTGGAACTCAGTTGTGATGATGGCACCGGGCAGAGCTTTGAGATCGATTCCAGCTTTCAGAGGCCGCCTGTGGTAGGCAGCCGCGTCACCTTTTCGTTGCGTCCGGAAAAGATCGCCATCTCCCGCAACAAACCGCGCGCGCAAGACGATATCAATATGCTCAAAGGGCAGATCGAAGACATCCTCTATCTGGGCTCGCACACGCAATACATCGTGCGGGTGGGCAAGCTGAAATTCCGGGTATTCTCCCAGCACAAGCGCGTTTATTTCGATGATAAAGCCCTGGATTGGGAAGAAAAGGTCTGGCTCTTTTGGCATGATACCGATACCTGGATGATCGAAGGCGATGCCTTGGAAGAGCTCACGGAAGCTCAGCTCAGTGAAGGCGGTCAGCTCAGCCGCGCTCTGAAACGGAGGGGATCTTGAAAGCAAAGAGCCGGCGCACCGTCCTTCAGAAACGCAATAACCTCAGCTCCTGGTTGCTCAGTCTGCCCACCATCCTCTGGCTGCTCTGCTTTTTTCTGATTCCCTATCTGATCGTGATTATCTACAGCTTTTTGACCCCGGATATTTACGATGTTAAGTTCGAATTCTCGCTGGCTGCCTATCGCCAGGTCTTTACGGGAGGCTATCTCCGGCCTTTTTTCCTGTCTTTCAAACTGGCGATCTATACCACGTTGGGCTGCCTGCTTTTGGGCTTTCCGGTGGCCTATTACATCGCCCGTGCCAATGAAAAGCTGAAGAACACCCTGCTCATCTTCATCATCATCCCGTTTTGGACCAATCTCATCATCCGCATCTTCTCCTGGCGCATCTTTTTGGCGCATAGCGGAGTCCTCAATGCCACGCTCATGAATATGGGCCTGATCTCCCAACCTTTGGAGATTCTGCGCACCGATCTGGCGGTGGTGCTGGTGATGGTCTATGTCTATCTTCCTTATATGATTCTGCCTTTGTACAGCGTGCTGGAAAAGCTGGATTTCACCCTGCTCAATGCCGCCATGGATTTGGGGGCAAATGAGGTTAAAGCCTTTTTTAGCATTACTTTGCCGCTGGCGGTGGAAGGGATCTTTGCCGGGACACTCCTGGTCTTTATCCCCGCTTTGGGGGCCTATTTGATTCCCCAATTGGTGGGCAATCAACGCTCGCTATATGTCGGCCAGGTGATCACTTACAAGATCAAGAATATCCCGCGGAATTGGCCGATGGCTTCGGCTTTGTCGCTCACTTTGCTACTATTGGTAGCGCTCATGCTGCTCATCATGTATGGCCTCTACAGACGCCACGTGGCCAGGAGGCAGGTCTCATGAAGGTCTTCTCCCGAAACTGGTACAAGGGGCTCAATCTCACCGCTTTCAGCCTGGTGATGGCCTTTTTGTATATCCCGATCCTGATTCTGATCATCTTCAGTTTCAACGATTCGCGGATCATCGCCGGCTGGCAAGGCTTTACCTTCAAATACTATATCCTGCTGTTTCAGAATACGGCCATCAAAGAGGCCTTTCGCAATACCATGATGATCGCCATGCTCAGCACCCTGATCTCCACTACTTTAGGGATTCTGACGGCGCTGGCTCTGGAGAACAAACGCTTCAGCGGCAGAAAGGGGCTGCTGGCCTTGATCTATACCCCTCTGGTAATCCCGGATATCCTCATGGGCGTATCCTTGGCCCTGCTCTTTAATTTCACCAGAGTAAATACCGGCATGATCACGGTACTGATTGCCCACGTCACCTTTTGTATATCATACACGGTGATCGTGGTCCAATCCCGCCTGGAAGGCTTTGATCACTCGCTGGTGGAGGCTGCTCAGGATCTGGGTGCGCGCCCCTCATATATCTTCTGGAAGATCAAGTTTCCGCTGATGATGCCGGGGATTATCGCCGCTGCTTTGCTGGCTTTCACCCTTTCCATCGATGATTTTATCATCACCTTCTTCACCTCCGGCCGGGGCTTTGACACCTTGCCCATCTATGTGGAAGGCACCATCCGCCGGGGGACCATCACGACCATCAATTCTCTTTCCACTCTGATGATCGCCTTCACCCTGTTTTTGGTGGTGATCACCAAGCGCATCCGCAAGATCCTGGTTTCAGCACTGTAGGGGCGTTGGGCATAACGCCCGAAACCACGACGATGTTCATATTCCCCAAATACACGATGTTTTGAATAATGCCCACCACCTTGGGCTTTTACCAAAAGCCCCTACGATACAGATGCGAACCGGGAACCATTGGGGCGTTGGGCCTAACGCCCAAAACATTCCAGCGATGATCAGGACATTGCGGAATCGGATAATGTAGGGGCGTTGGGCCTAACGCCCAAAACATTCCGGTGATGATCAGGATATTGCGGAATCGGATAATGTAGGGGCGTTGGGCCTAACGCCCAAAACATTCCGGTGATGATCAGGATATTGCGGAATCGGGCTTTCACCGAAAGCCCCTACGATACGTGTAAGATTTTGAGATTGACAAGATTTTCCATTTTATAGAACTGGTGATCATAGACCAAAGGCGTAAATGGATAAAAACAGGAGCAGATATTTATGGCAACTAAGGAATGTAAGCTTTCATGCGATCGTAGGGGCGTTGGGCCTAACGCCCGAAACCACGACGATGTTCATATTCCCCAAATACACGATGTTTTGAATAATGCCCACCACCTTGGGCTTTTACCAAAAGCCCCTACGATACAGATGCGAACCGGGAACCATTGGGGCGTTATGCCCAACGCCCCTACGAAAAACTTGTGTACACCGGAATCCACAAAAATTATGTTTGATCCACAGATACACCACCGGAAATCCATACGCTTGAAGGGGTTCAACTATTCCCTTGAGGAAGGATACTTCATCACTATCTGTAGCCATGAAAAGAAGTGTCTATTTGGCAGAGTGGAACAGGGTGAAATGCGACTCAACGAATTTGGCGAAACCGTGGAATCCGAGTGGTTGAAATCTGCAATAATTAGAAAAGAGATCGTCTTGGATGAATATGTGGTGATGCCCAATCATTTTCATGCGATCGTATTTTTCCGTAGGGACGTTGGGTATGACGCCCAAAACCAGCAGATTGGACCTAACTCCCAAAACATATATGAAGACCCAGCAGCTCAGCCGGAAGGTTCAGGGTTTTCGCCCCAAACCCCTACTTTGGGATTAAAAAAGAAATCGCTCGGTTCGCTAATGGCGGGCTTCAAAACGGGGGTGACCTCGCAGGTTCGCAAACTTGGCTATCAAGGTGATCTTTGGCAACGTAACTACTATGAGCATGTGATCAGAAACGAAGAAGACTTCTATAGCATAAAAGATTACATCATGCATAATCCGGCAAATTGGGCAAAAGATACCATCAATCCAGATTATGAGTAGGGGTGTTGGGCGAACGCCCGAAACATTCCGGTGATGATCAGGATATTGCGGATTTGGATAATGTAGGGGCGTTGGGCCTAACGCCCAAAACATTCCGGTGATGATCAGGATATTGTGGATTTGGATAAGGTAGGGGCGTTGGGCATAACGCCCGAAACATTCCGGCGATGATCAGGATATTGCGGATTTGGATAATGTAGGGGCGTTGGGCATAACGCCCAAAACATTCCAGCGATGATCAGGATATTACGGCCTTGGGCTTTCACCGAAAGCCCCTACGATAAGCCTGCGATATGCCACCATACCCCGTCCAGAATCTTTTTTCTTGACATGAAATTGGGTAATAATATAGTGGCTTAATAGATAGATTCTGCCAAAAATGGCAGTTAAATAATTATGGTACCCGTGTTTACGGTTTGGATAGCTACCTTGGTTAGCTATTTTTTTTGATACGAATGCGGTATGGATAAGCGGCAAAGCCGCAAAGAAAAGAGGTTTAAATTGCAGTATTACCGAACTCAGATTGAAGACATTGCCAAAAAGATCTGCGCAGATATGCATCTCGCGGTCTACGACATCGATGAAAAAATGTCCGGTAAGGGCCGGATCATCATAGTTTATCTCACCAAAATAGGTGGGATCAACCTGGATGAGTGTGCCCATTTTAGCCGTGCTCTGAGTGAGGAACTGGAAGCTTTTGATTTTATTCCAGACCGTTATTACTTGGAAGTATCATCACCTGGGCTGGAGCGTCCTCTGAAGCTTAAAAGCCATTGGGTGAGCGCCATCAACGAAAAAGTGGCGGTCGAGTATAATAAAGACGATGAAAAAGCGTCTGTGATGGGCACTTTGATAGAAGTGAATCAAGACACCGTGACCCTGGACGACCGGGGTGAAAATATTGAGATTTCCTTGAAATCGATCGCCCGCGCCAAGACAGTATTTATGGGGCTGCCAAGAGGAGATGACGATGAGCGTTAATATTCTGGATGCGGTGATGAAGCTTGCCGCACTCAAACAATTAGACGGAGCCGAGATCCAGGAGATCATCGTGGATTCCATCACCAGCACCATGGCCAAAAGGCTGGAAGCGGAAAACGAGCTGGAAGTATTTGTTGATGAAGAATCCGAAGCCATCAAAGTGCGCTTCAAGAGCTTGGTGGTAGAGCTGGAAACGAACTTGGGGGAGATCTCCCTCATGGAAGCCCGCAGTATCTACGATGCCGAGGCGAACTTGGGAGATTACATCCAAAAAGAGTTGTCTCTGCAGGAATTTGAGCCCAAACTGGTGAAAACCGCGCAAAAGATCATCGCAGACCGCATCCGCAGCCTGGAAGATGAAAAGATTCAAAATGACTTTGACAAACAGAAATACACCATAGCCTCCGGAAAGATCAAATCCATCGATGATAACGGCGGCTACCGCATAGATTTGGGCTATACCGATGCCCTGCTCCCTCTGGACGAACAGATTGAAAATGAATACTACCGCGTAGGCGACAATATCAGAGCCTATGTGACGAATATCCGCAGCGGAAGCCGTGGGGTGACGGTGATTCTTTCCCGCACCAATCCGGAATTTGTGAAAAGGCTGTTTGAAGCCGAGATTCCGGCGATTTTTTCTGGAGATATCAAGATCCGTAAGATCGTCCGCGAGCCCGGAATCCGCACCAAAGTGGAGCTGGAAGCGCTCAATCCCAAGCTCGATCCCGTAATCGAATGCGTGGGCCCAAAGGGTACCCGTATAGATAGCATCCGCAAGGAATTGCACGGGGAGCAGCTCGATATCGTGGTGCATAGTGAAGACCTGGAAAAGATGATCGAAAACGCTCTGGGCATCCCCAATGTGAAACGGGTGATAGTGGAGCGAAACCGCGCTGCCAGAGTGATCGTGGATGAAGCCGACAAGGTGATAGCCATCGGCAAGGCAGGCAAAAATGTGAAGCTTGCCGCCAAACTCACCGGTATGAAGATAGACATCTTTACCACCGCTGAATATGAAGAGAAATTGGCCAAAGAACGCCGTACTGTGAGCCACGTCAACGAATTGGACGGGGTCTCGCCCAAGATCGCAGAAGTGCTGCGAAGCGCTGGATACACCAGTGTCCAGGACATCTTCCAGGCTTCTGCCAATGAGCTTTCTGCTTTGGAAGGCCTGGGCCAAAAGACAGCCGAAAAGCTGAAGGAATCTGCAAAGTATTTCTAATGCCAAATATGAATAGCAACGCTGGACACAAAGCCATTCGCACCTGCGTGGTGTGCAGACAGAAGAGCGCTCAGACTGAGCTGCTCAGCTTCGTGCTACTGCCCAGCGGTATTGCTTATGATCCTGCCCGGCTCTTGCAAGCCCGGAAATACTATGTCTGTCCCCAAGAGGCTTGCCTTTTGCAGATGCCAAAATGGCGGAAAAGACGACAAAAAGGGAGACGCTTATGAGTAGTGAGCGGGACTCCAAAATACTAAATCTGATGCAATTTGCCCGCAAAGCTGGAAAGCTGACGGCAGGGATAGATGCCTGCCTGCGAGAGATGCATCGTAAACACATACATCTAATTGTGATCGCTGCAGATAGCTCCGAACGCACCGTCAAAAGGGTGAATTTTGAGATAACAGCAAGCGGAGCCAAACTGCCGGTAATCAGTTTTGGGAGTCAACAGGAGCTAAGTGTGCCCCTGGGACTCCATCAAACCGGAGTATTTGGAATCAGCGACAAAAATTTTGCTGCCAAAATCATGGAATATTGGCAGGCGTGAGTGGAGGAACCTTGCATATACGCGTACATGAATTAGCCAAGGAACTCAAGATCAGTACAATGGCTCTAAAAAAGCATCTTACAGATCTGGGGGTGATTACCAAAAGCCACATGAGCTTCGTGGAAGCGGAAGTGGCGGATAAGATCCGAGGAAAATACAACGAACAGATTGATGCCGAAAAGAGAGCGGAGAAAGACCGCAAGAAAATGATCGAGCTTCGCCAACAAGCCAGAAAGAAAGAAAGCCAGGCTGCCGAAAAGCCAGCCGAAAAAGAGCCAGTTAAACCCGAAGAGGAAGCTCTGCCCGAGGCTCCTGTAAAAAAGGTCAAAGCCGAAAAGCCAGCCAAAGCCAAAGCTAAAAGCCGGGCCAAAGCGAAACCGGAACTGGAGACCGAACCAGAAGCCGAAGCCGAAGTAGTAGCAGCAGCAGAAAAGGATCTGCCGGATCCAGAGGAAGTACTGGCCCAAAAAGCCCGCGAAGACGCTGCCAAACATCGGGAAAAGCTTGATATACGAGTGCCTTACAAACAGGCTACTCCTCCGCCCAGAGCCAGAGAGCCCAGGGCCAGAGCCACCAGTGCCAGCACAGAACGTCCCCGCAGAAGCCGCCCTACTACGCCCACTGCACCTCCGCCGCCTCCACCCCCGACGATCCCGGAAAAGAAGGATCTCGACAAGAAATTTGGCAAAGCCAAAGCGGTGCATGACGAGCTGGGAGAAAAAGGCAAACACAAAAAAGCCGCTGTCGCCAGTGGCAAAAAGACCAAGGGTAAA
Source organism: Candidatus Cloacimonadota bacterium (assembly GCA_020532545.1). Taxonomy (GTDB): domain Bacteria; phylum Cloacimonadota; class Cloacimonadia; order Cloacimonadales; family Cloacimonadaceae; genus UBA5456. The sequence continues at coordinate 23,526 of JAJBAW010000004.1, forward strand.
GTCTTTGAACCCGCTGAGATCGATGAAGCTGCTATCTCCAGAAATATCAAGAAGGTGATGCAGAAGACTGCCAAACGCAAAAAATACCATCGCGAAGCCCAGTCTGTGGATGACCAAAGTCAGGAAATCGTAATCCGGGAATTTACCTCGGTATCCGAGCTGGCCAAGATCATGAACGTCTCCGCCAGTGAGATCATCTCAAAATTCTTTATGATGGGACAACTCGTGACCATCAATCAACGCCTGGATAAGGACTCCCTGGAAATGATCTGTGATGAATTCAGCGTGGAATTCCGCTTTGAAGACGAATATGGCACAGATTTGATCGAACACGAAATGGAGCACTATTCTGAAGTTCCAGAAGAGCCGCGTCCTCCTGTGGTGACCATTATGGGCCACGTGGATCATGGCAAAACCTCTATCCTGGATTATATCCGCAATGAAAACATCGTGGCAGGAGAATCCGGTGGCATCACTCAACACATCGGTGCCTATCAGATCGAAGTCAATAAACATAAAATAACCTTCCTGGATACTCCGGGACACGAAGCCTTCACCGCCATGCGCGCCCGTGGAGCCAATGTGACCGATATCGCAGTGATCGTGGTGGCTGCCACAGAAGGGGTGAAGCCCCAGACCAGGGAAGCCATCGATCATGCCAAAGCAGCAGGTGTATCGCTGATCTTTGCGATCAATAAGATAGATCTGCCAGCGGCAAATGTGAGCAAGACCATCTCCGGAATCCTGGAGACAGGCGTGTATCTGGAACAGTACGGTGGCGATGTGCCCTGGTGCAAGACCTCCACTGTGACCGGAGAAGGCATCCTGAATCTGATCGAGGTCATTCTCTTGACCGCAGAGATGCTGGAACTCAGCGCTCAACGCGATGTTCCGGCCGAAGCCATCGTGGTGGAAGCCCAGATGAATGCCCGCATGGGCTCTGCTGCAACCATCCTGATGCAAAAAGGTACGCTCAAAAAAGGCGATATCATAGTTTGCGGAGCGGTGAATGGCCGCATCCGGCGCATGGAAAATGAGCGTGGACTGGAGATCAAGAACTTGGGCCCCAGCGATGTAGCCAGGATCTATGGTCTGAACGGAACTCCCAAGGCCGGCGACGTGCTGAATCAGGTGGATACCGAAAGAACCGCCAGAACAATCTCTACGGAGCGTCAGCAGATCCGTCTGGAACGCGAAAAGTATCAGAACCAATCCAGCCTGCAAAACATCTTTGCCCGCATCAAAGAAGATAAAATCAACAACCTCAATATTATCCTTAAAACCGATACGGATGGTTCCGGCGAAGCTATTGCAGATAGCCTGCAAAAGCTGGCCAATGAAGAGGTATCCGTACATATAGTTCACAAAGGTGTGGGTGGCATCAATGAAGCTGATGTATCCCTGGCTTCCGCCAGTGATGCCATCATTTTAGGCTTCCATGTCCGCGCTGGACAGCAAGCCCGCCATCTGGCCGAAGAAGAAGGCGTCGAAATTAAACTTTATCAGGTGATCTATGACGCTATTGACGACGTCAAAGCTGCCCTTGAGGGCATGCTCGCACCTGATATTCAAGAACAAAGCATAGGTTCTGCCACGATCAAACAGGTATTTAAGGTCACGAAAGTGGGAACTATCGCCGGCTGCTCTGTGGACCGCGGATTTATCCAGCGGGATTGCCTGATCCGCTTGTATCGCAATGACGTACTCATCGCCGAAGATAAACTCAGCTCTCTGAAACACTATGCCAACGACGTGAAAGAAGTAAAAGCAGGAACCGAATGCGGACTATCGCTGGAAAAATATACCGATATCAAAGAAGGCGATGTCATCGAAGCATATATTGAGAAAGAGGTAGCCAAAAAACTCTAATGAAAAACCATCGCATGCCCCGGCTCTCCAAAGAGCTAAAAAAGATCTTTAATATCGCGCTCAGCCAAAAACTGAATGACCCCGCTTTGGCCTGGGTGAACATCACGGACGTGGTCATATCAAAAGATCTGCGCTATGCCAAGCTCTACTTTACCCATTTCAATAATCCCGCCTCTCATGAAGAGATCAAGGCCCAACTGATCAAATCATCTGGATTCTTTAAGAAACAAATTGCAGGAGCACATATTATGAGAACTATCCCCGAACTGTCATTCTTCTATGACGATACGGAAGACCGTGCTGAAAGAGTGGATGCCCTTCTTGCCAGCATTAAAGAAGAATATGATGAGGATTATGATCCGGATATTGATATCGAAGACTATCTGGATGATGACGATTATTATGATTATGACGATGACGATGAAGAAGAGGACGACTACGACGATTTTGACGAAGACGACGAAGAAAAAGATCGTTAAGTCCAATATTTAAGAGCTGGTTCTGCCGGCTTTTGATCTGAATAAACGATATGACAAAAGATATCAGCAATAAGCTCTTTGCCCTGGCACACGGGGCAAAGAGCATCGCTATTACCACCCATATTCACTCGGATGGCGATGGCATGGTGGCAGCCTTTGCCTTTCAGGAAATCCTGCGGGTGAAAGGGCTGGCCTCAGTTATCATCACCGATGGCGAAGACCTCTCCCGCTATAGCTTTTTGATGGATAATGCCGTGCATCAGGCCTATCAAGAGGGCATGAAATATGAACTCTTGATTGTGCTGGATTGCAATGGTCGGGATCGTCTGGGGCAGCGTGCGGCCTTGGTGGATGCGGCCCAGAAGGTCTTTGTGCTGGATCACCATGTCCCCGAACATGGCGTGATCAAGGCAGATTTGCAGGTGGTCGATAGCCATTATGTGTCTGCTGGAGCCATGCTCTATCGCCTGTTTGAACAGGAGATTATGAGCTTTGAGCCAGAAGTGCGCAAGTTCATCGCAGATGCCGTATATGTCACCATCCTCAACGATACCAATAACTTCAGCAATGCCAATACGAATGCGCAAGTCTTTGAACTCTGCGCGGACCTCACCAAACAGGGAGCCCAGCCGCACTTTCTCAATCAGGCTTTTCTGCAAAATCAATCGGCACAAGAGATGCTGTATATCGGGCATAGCCTTGCCAGCATCAGCTTGCATCTGGATAAGAGGATTCTCTTCCTGCATTCGGATATCGCTCTGGCAAGGGAGCTGAATTATGACCCAGCCTCTGCCATGAGCGTGAGCCGCTATGTGCAGGGTGTGGCGAATGTACAAGCTATAGCCTACTTTCAGGAGATAGGAAAAGACCTCTGGAAGATATCGCTGCGTTCACTGAAGCTCAATGTGCAAGAGATCGCCGCCATTCATGGCGGAGGGGGACATCGCAAAGCCTCCGGCCTCACCCTGAAAGGCAATTTGCAGGATGTGCAGAAGATAGTCTTAGAGGACATTAGCCAGGCTCTCAAACAGCTATGAACAGCTTTTTACTGATCAATAAACCGGCAGGCATCTCCTCCTTTGGCGTGATTCACCAATTGCGCAAGCTCACAGGCATCAAGAAGATCGGCCATGCCGGAACCCTGGACCCCTTTGCCACCGGACTCCTGATCTGCGCCACCGGGCAATACACCCGGCTCCTGAAATACGCCGAAGCCCAAAGCAAAAGCTATGAAGCCACTATGCTCTTGGGCAAAAAGAGCGCCACTGGCGATCCGGAAGGGGAGATCGTGGCAGAAGAAGAGCCGAATATCAAGCCTGAAGATCTGCTGCAAGTCAAAGCCAGGGTAATGGCGCTGACTGAGCTGCAGGTACCGCTCTATTCCGCCATCAAGCTGGATGGCAAGCGCGCCTATCAATACGCCCGTGAAGGCCAAACTCCAGAAATGCCCATCCGCACAGTGGAGATTTACGATTTTGAACTGCTTTCTGACCTGCAAGATAACGCTTTGCGCTATCGGGTCTGTGTCTCCAAAGGCACTTATATCCGTGCCTTGACCGAATATATCGCTAGCCTCCTGGGCACAGTAGGCATGACTACAGCCTTGCAGCGCACCGCGATCGGAGAGCTGGATCTAACGAAGAGCTGGAACTTGTCTGAGCTTGAACAGGGCTGGCAAAAGGCGATCTGCCCGGTTGAGCAGATCCTGACCGGTCTGCCCAAGCTAAGTCTATCAGATGAACAGGGGCGGCATTTCCTGAATGGCCGCAAATTCAGCCTGGCCTATGATTGCACAGATGGCTCTGAACTGGCTGTACTCTACGAGGAAAAGCTTCTGGGAATAGGCCGTTGCGAGACTGGATACATTATGCCCAGCCTGGTGTTCAATAAGGACACCGCCCAATGACCGTGCTCAGCATTGGCACCTTTGATGGCCTGCATTTGGGACACCGCAAGCTGCTGACCCGTGTGCATGATATCGCCCAGGCAGAAGGCCTGAAATCCGTAATCATCACCTACCGCGAGCATCCTGCTATCACGCTGAAAAAGGATTCCGCTCCCAAAATGCTCTGCCCTTCTGCCCTCAAAAAGCAGGAGCTGATCAGCCTCAGCATAGACGAGGTCGCGATGCTGGATTTCACCCCCGAAATGGCGCAAATCACAGCCCTGCAATTCCTGGATGAATACCTTATCCCCACCTGGCAACCCAGTGTAATCGTGATGGGCTACGACAGTCATTTTGGCAAGGACAAAGCGGGTGATAGGAAGTTTATTCAGGATCATGCCGCAGTGTATGGCTATCGTGTGGAATATGTAGAGCCCGAGCTGGATGCTGGAGTGCCCATCAGCAGCAGCCGCATCCGCAAGCTTTTGGAAGCTGCCGATCTGAAGGAAGCGAATCGCCTTATGGGCCGGCCTTATTGCCTTTTGGGCTCTGTGACCCACGGAACGGCAAGAGGAAGGGAGCTTGGCTTTCCCACTGCCAATCTCACGCTTGCCAATCCGCATCAGCTAATTCCCGCCGAAGGTATCTACCTCAGCCAGGTGCATTTGGAGGGTCAGACATATTTTGGCTTGACGAATATCGGCAAATCTCCCACCTTGAAATCTACAGGGATTATCGAGGTCGAAACCTTTCTTATTGGTTTTGATTCCGATATTTACGGCTCCACCATGCAGGTGAAGCTACTCAAATACCTCCGGGAGGAAAAGATGTTTGCCGATAGTAACGAGCTCATTCGCGCCATGCAGCAGGATTTGACTCAGGCCCAGAGCCTGATTAAGGAGATGGAGTGCAAAAGCGCTACCTCCTGATATTGCCCTTGCTCTTTGGCCTGCTTTTTGCCATCCAGTGCGTCTCTGCAGATGGCAGAGCGATAGGGGAGAGCAGCCGCGAATACCACTATCACTATCACACAGCTTCAAACGACCTGAATTTCTTTGGCTCAAACCGTTGGGCCGTACGCTTCAATTTCCGTAGTGCTTATCCTGGCCTCAGTGAGGTGAATTTCCGTGCGCAAGGTGCCCGTTTGTGGCTTCCTTTCACGGGCGGAACTTTGACTGCGGAATTGCGCGCCGATGCAGATGGCAGCCCTGGTGAATTGCTCTTTAGCCAAAATCTTAGCATCAGCGACAACCAAGTGGACCTATACTTTGACAGCGAGCATACCGCCGAGACTTTCTGGCTGATGGCGGATTATACTACCAATGCCACAAACCGTTTTGTAGCCGCCAGCACAGGCGGCGGGACTCGCAGCTATTACATGAATCAGGTGGGCAATATCCAGCATCTATCTTCCTTTGCCTCAGCCGGTTTTGCCTGCGAACTGCTTTTTGGCCTCTTGGGCGAATTTGCTTTTGATGACATAGACCTGCAGCTTTGCGATTTTGATCTGGAAGGAGCGCTGGTGCCCGGTGGCAGAGTGCAGCCTGCTTTCAAAGTGTACAACCATAGCGATACCAGCATCTTAAATGCCAATCTTCGTCTGATCCTGAGCCGTCCCGGTTTCTCGCAATATGATACCCTGAATGTGGCTATTCCCCAAAGCCTGGCCCCCCGGGAGTTCTATGACTTTGATTTCGCCTCTTCCGATGTAATGATTGATCTGCCGGAAGAGCCTACTCAGCTCAGGATAGAGGCTCTGCTCAGCAGTGAGTTTGCTGAGAACGACACCCTGTTTGCGAACAATAAAAAGCTCTGCAATTATCAAATCTTTGTCGATGAATCTCCCGCCCAATTGGTCGAAAACTTTTTGCGGGAGGATGAGACCTCAGTGATCAATACCATTCAGCAGCCGTATCTTACAGGCTCTCTGCATGCACTGCAGTACTACCCTGTTTTATCAGATCCCCTGGCCAATCTGTACTCGATGCGACGCTACAATTGGTATGGTTTCAATTCCGTTCCCCGTACCGTGGTGGCCGGAGACATGCGCATTGTAGGATTTACCGATCAATATGAACCCAAGTTCAGCGATGCCATAGCTAAAATCGGGACTTATCGCAGCTTCATTTCCTCCTCTACTTGCGCGATGGAGCCTGTGGAAAACTCTGAAAACGTGAACGTGGTGCTCAGCTTTAGCAATGAAAGCACCAATCTTTATACCGGAGTGGGGCAGAGCCTGATGACGGCTTCCCGCATCTTTGCCGGGCTCTTCAAAAAGCATGATTTTGACGGCAGCGAGAGCTATGTCTTGAACCGTTGGATCGCCTTTGCCGATACCGTGAGCACATCCCTGAATATGGGCTCCACCATCAACAAGAGCTATTCCTTCACAGCCAGTGGACTGTTTGACGATGATGACGAAGAGGCCTACCGCCTCTACTACTGGGTGCAACAGGAGCAAGGCGGCAGAATCTATTACGCAGACTTCCACGATTTTGATTCAATGATCCTCACTTCAAATGAGGATGAATTAGTTTCCCCTGCGCTGCTCAGAGTATATCCCAATCCCCTCAGGGGGCAGAACTCACTCAAAATAAACCTTGCCAGGGAGGCGAAACTCAGCATCTATAATCTGCGCGGACAGCGCCTTTACAGCACAGATTCCTGCCCAAAATCCCTGGAATTGCCAGCCTCTTTGTTCCCCAGTTCCGGCATCTATTTTCTGCGTTTTGATGAAGAAGGCAGAGGGACAAATACAAGAAAAATAAGCATAATAAAGTGAAGTAATATGGAACACATCTTAGTAAACGAATTGCATCAGCATGAAAGCAAAGAAATTACAGAATTTTACCTGGCTGTGGAAAAAGAACTGCGCGAAGGCAAAGGCGGACAGTATCTGCGCCTGAAGCTGCAAGACCGCAGCGGACAGGTGAGCGCCAATGTCTGGAAAGACGCCTCCAAAACTGCCGGCGAATTTGACGCCGGCGACGTGGTGAAAATCCGCGCCCAAGTGGTGAATTACAAAGGCCAGATCCAGCTTTCCATCACCCAATTGCGCTTTGCCGATAAGAGCGAATACGATATCTCCGCCTTCGTGGCCCGCAGCAAGTTTGAGCCGGAATTCCTGGCCGAACGCTTCTGGGAATTTGTGGATAAAGTGGAGCACGAATATCTGAACCGGCTGCTGCATGTCATCTTTGACGACAAAGACTTTTTTGCCCGCTTTTTACAGGCTCCAGCCGCCAAAGGCTGGCATCATAACTATGTGCATGGCCTCATCGAACACACCATCGCAGTGGCCAGCCTGTGCGAGTTTACCAGCACGCGCTATGCAGTATCCATGGATCTTTTACTCACCGGAGCGATCCTGCATGATGTAGCCAAAGTGATAGAGTACAACAGCAAAATCGCCATTGATTTTACCGATGAAGGCCGGCTCTTGGGACACCTCAGCATGAGCGATCAGATCGCGGTGGAAGCCGCGGCGAAGATCCCCGGTTTTCCAGAGGATCTACTGCTTAATGTGCGCCACATGATCCTTGCCCATCACGGCGAGTATGAGAAGGCCTCAGTGCGTCTGCCCCAGACCCTGGAAGCCCTGATCCTGCATCATTGCGACAATCTCGATGCCCAGGCCGCAGGAGTAAGCCAACTGCTGGCTGCCGCTCCTCCGGAAGCTGTCTGGAGCGAATTTGACCGCATCAACAACCGCTATTACCGCATAGTCCGCATCTAAAAGACGCATGTTTCAGACCTCAGTGCTTGCCAGTGGCAGCAAAGGCAACTGCATCCTGATCCGTAGCCGGAATACCGCGCTGATTTTGGATGCAGGCATCAGTCTCAAGCGCGTGTGGGCAGCCTTAGAAGCCTTGGATGTGCCCCGGCATACCATCAAAGCGGTGATCGTATCCCATGAACATTCCGATCACACCAGAAGTGCCGGTGCCATGGCCCGCAGCCTGAAAATCCCGCTGTATATCTCGCCCGATACTTATGACTACTGTGCCCATCGCCTGGGCAAGGTCGAGAGCTGGCTCAGGTATTTTGAATCCGGGATTGAGTTTTTGGTGGGAGACATCCTGGTGAGGCCTTTCCGTTCTTCACACGATGCGATCGATTCCAACAACTTTTATTTTGAACATGATGATCGCCGCGTCGGGGTTGCGATCGATCTGGGCTATCCCACCAAACTCACTGTGAGTATGCTGAGCCGGGTGCATGCCTTGATTTTGGAGTCAAATCATGACCCTGAGATGCTCAGGAATGGCCCCTACGATCTCAGTCTCCAGCAGAGAGTAAGAAGCGAGCACGGTCATCTTTCCAATGTTGAAGCGGTGGGCCTCATCTCGCAAGTGCTGCATCCCGGGCTGAAAAACCTGGTTCTGGCGCATCTTTCCGAAACCAACAACCTCCCGGATCTGGCCTTTGAAGTGATGAATAAATATCTACAAAGCATCCGCAGCGAGGTCAAACTCCACGTAGCCAGTCAGCACATCCACACCAGCCTGATCGATATCTGATTCCCAAACAAGCTCTTACATCAGAATCATCGGGTCGATATCGAGCTGTTTACTAATCCCTTTTTGAGGCTGAAATCCATTTTCTATATAATCCACGGCCTCGCGAATCTGCGCGGGACCTGCTGCTTTGAGGATCAGATGGTAGCGGAAAAGCTGATTGATCTTGGCAAAGGGAGCGGGGCTGGGTCCCAGGATGATCAAATCCTCACTTTCCGGCGGTAAGAAAGTTCGTTTCAGCCGGTCCATTTCATTTGCCAGCTCACCCAGGTCTATGCCCTGATAGAGCAGGCGTGCCAGACGAAAAGCCGGCGGATAGTTCAGCCGTTCGCGGTAGCTCAACTCTTCACTGGCAAAGCTCTCAAAATCCTGTCTGCTGGCGCATTGGATGGAGTAATGCTCCGGGTTGTAAGTCTGGATGATCACCTCTCCGGTTTTTTCTGCACGGCCACTGCGTCCAGCCACTTGGGTGATGAGCTGAAAGCTGCGTTCCGAAGCCCTGAAATCCGGAATATTCAGGCTGATATCGGCATTGATGATGCCCACCAGAGTCACCCCCGGAAAGTCCAGCCCTTTCGTGATCATCTGTGTGCCCAGCAGGATGTCGATTTCCTGGCGTTTCATGCGTTGATACATACTCTTCAAAGTGCTGCTGGAGCTGTCGCTATCCATGCGCAGGATCTTGGCCGCAGGGAAGAGCATCTTCAAGGTCTGCTCTACTTTTTGCGTGCCGGGCGAGCCATAGGAAAAGCTGAAACCCTGGCAGGAAGGGCAGCGCCGGGGAATGGGATAAAAGTGCCCGCAATAGTGACATTGCATCTCTTCACGATCGCGGTGATAGTACATGCTGATCTCACAATTCGTACAGGTGATCAGCTTGCCGCATTTCAGGCATTGCACGTAGGAGGAATAGCCGCGGCGGTTTTGGAAGAGAATCACCTGCTCTTTCCGGTTCAGCCGATCGGTAATGGCTACAGCCAGTTCGTCTGTGATTAGCTCCGGATTTTGGCTGTCGCGCAGATCGATCAGCCGCACTGTGGGCAGTGTATAGTGTAAGGGGCGGTTCTTGAGACGATGCAACCTGTATTTATTGGTCTGGGTATTGTGCCAGCTTTCCAGAGAGGGAGTAGCGCTGCCCAGGATGATCTGCGCATGGCTTTTCTGCGCCCGCACAATCGCCAGATCACGACCGTTGTAACGCGGCACATTATCCTGTTTGTAGCTGCTTTCATGCTCTTCATCCACGATGATCAGTCCCAGATCTTTCACCGGGGCAAAGACTGCACTGCGGGCCCCGATCACCAGCCGGCATTCGCCGCTTTTGATCTTTTGCCATTCCGCAAAGCGCTGCGCTTCTGTCAATTGACTGTGCATCACTGCCATGCTGCTGCCAAAATGGGAATCAAAACGGTCCAGCATTTGCGGGGTGAGCGCTATCTCCGGGATCAAAAAGATCACACTTTGCCGGGCTTCCAGATACTTGCGGATGATCTCTATATAGACCTCAGTCTTGCCGGAACCGGTGATGCCATAGAGCAGATGCACCTGATATTTGCCGTAGTCTTCCAGTATTTCCCGCACGGCCTGGTTTTGCTCGTCAGTCAAGGTGATCTGTTTTGCGCCACTGCCTTTTTCGCGGATAAAACCGGAATCCTGCACCTCGCGCGGGAAGATGCGGATGATGTCTTTCTTTACCAAGGCTTTAAGTGCGCTGTAAGAGACCAGACTGCTGATATCCGCCATCAAAAATGGACTCTGGGTCTGCTCTTTGATCAGCTCCCAAGCCTCGCGTTGGCGTAAGGGCAGATCGTTCTCCACAAATTCGAGCCCGGTAATTTCGATGAAATTCTTTTTCTTGGGCTTATCCAGATGTTTCACTCTGGTTGCCAGGCTGATGAATCCAGCTTCCTGCGCAGCTTCTGCCATCTGGTAAACAGGATAATCCGGCCGGTTCTTTTTGAGTTCTGAGAGCTTGATTTTGTCCTGAATTTGCAGGGCTTCATAGAAGGGGAGATAATCTGGGGGGATCTCTTTGCTGGTGCCGATCCAGCTTGCCACAGCATCCACGTCACATTGCAAGCGACTGGGCAGCATGGCAAAGAGGGCCTTACCTACTGAACAATGATAATACCAGCCCATCCATTTTGCCAGATCTAGAAGCTCCGGGGGCAAAACTGCCGCCTCATCCAGGATTTCTACCACGCTTTTGTAGCGATAATTCTCCGCTGGCATTTCTTCCATGCAGATGCCGAGCATCAGCTTTGCCCGCAAGGGAACCAAGACCCTGGCGCCATAGGCAATGCGCAAAGCGCTGCTATAACTGAAATCCCTGTCGATCCCCAAGGGGAGACATACTTTGTAATAATACATGAAATTATGACATCTGAAAGCGGCTTTTTTGTCAACACAAAGCTTTCGGAGTGCCGTAACGCTGGATTCATCCTGCAGTTGCCTCAGCTTTAGCTGGTGCGTGCCCCAAACAAAAGCATAGTCACACGGATTTGCTGGATTGGATACGTCCCGTGTCCAGTTGCTGGATTTACCTCCTGCAGTCACAATCTCTCCCCTGCCTTGAAAGAATCCAGGTGGGGGTTTCCAAGCTCCACGCCACGTGGCAGCCGCCTGGATCAAGACTCCTTCCTGCCCTTTCAAGGCCGGGCTCCCGCAGCTCACTAAAACAATATACCCCAGGCTACCATGGCGGATTCTCTATTGAGAGCTCAGCTGTCGTCCTGCGCTGCGCTTCAGACTCGGGATTAGGTCTGCCAGCCACCCCAGCAGTCACCTGCTGGGCTATTGTCATTCGCCTTTCGTCCTACCGGACTGCTGCTATCTGAACTGCCAGGCCTTCACCGAACTGCCATGCCTTCACCGAACTGTTTTGCTTTTTGCCCGATGCCTGTTTTGACTTTCATTTTGATCTGGCCGATAAGCTTTAGATTGCCCCGTATCTTTCCTGATTCCCGCAAGCTACAAATGATTCTCAAACCAGAAATGAGAGTTAAACAGGAAGATCACGATGCTGCGCTGCCCGATCCGATCAGTGTTGCTTTTGTTTTTGTCAAGGCTGCGTGCTTGAGTTTGTCCGATCAGCGTTGCTTTTGTTTTAACTCAAAAACGACCCAGGTTAGTTCAGAACACTACGGCTGACAACAAGATACAGGACAAGCCCAGCTCGAAGGCTACCGCAGGAAAGGTCGTTTTAAAGTCAAAAAAAGGCGGGGTGGCTCAACTCTCTGAACACTCAGTATTAAAAAAGCCGCAGGCTTTTCCCGCGGCTTTATATCAGAGTAAGTTAAGTTTATTTCATCAAAACAGCTTTCTTGAAGAAGCTGTCTGCTCCGGCTTGCATGCGGATGTAATATACGCCGGAGGCAAGGCTGGTGCCATTCTGGTCTTTACCATCCCAGGTCAATTTCTGAGAGCCGGCGGCTACGTTCTTGGAATCGAAGCTGCGCACTTCCTGGCCACGCATATTGAAGATGGTGATCAAGACGTCGCTGGGCTGAGCCAGCACATAGCTGATATTGGTATTGGGGTTGAAGGGATTAGGGTAAACCTGTTTCAGCTCTGTGAAGACAGGAATATTGGGGATACCGGGCTGGGTGTTTTCATAGGTCACATGGATAGGACCATGGAAACTCTCACTGCCATTTATGTCTGCGACCATCAACCAGTAATAATAGGTTCCGATTTGATTGATTTCGCTGTCTGTATAGACATAGACCTGTTGATCTGAAGTGTTTGTGGCATCGATCAAAGCGGTGATTTGCTGCGCATTCGCCAGATTGGGATCGGTACCGCGATACACGTAGAAACCCATTACAGAGGTTTCAGACTGAGTGACCCAGGTGAGCACAACGTTGTTGTGCGTGCTGATGGTTGCGGTAAAGGAGGAAAGCTCTACTGGCAGGGTGGGAGGACCGTCAGTTTCCCATGTGGGCACAAAAGTCGTAGGATATATAGTGCCATTATGGCCATTGGCTACAGAGTCATAAGCTATGTTGCCCTGGCCTTCGTCCATTTTCCAGTATCCCACCAAGTTATTCGTAGTGGGGGAGATCGGCACACCGTAATTGGCAGCGACTTCTGCAGCTGTCAAGAGTCTGTTCCAGACCCGTGCTTCGCACAATGAGCCGTTTAGGTACATACCGGTCTGAGGTCCGGTTCCCGTGCTATTCCCATAAACACCCAAAAAGAAGTGTCCGGGTGAATTCATGTTGGTGTTTTGAGAAGATGCAATACTGATGTGGTTGTTGTATACTCCATCCATGTACAGAGTCATATCTCCGTCACGCTTACAGGTTACCGTTGCGTTATGCCAAACTCCATTATTCCAAGGTCCGTTCACAGCATCAAGCGTATGTGTCGTACTCCCTTGAAATATAATCCTTAGTGTTCCGGGATTTGCTTCTGAAAGCTGAATACTCCAGCGCCCTGAAGTGCTACCATAGTAGCTTTTTCCCATTATCCCACCAGATGAAGATGTTGTTTTAAACCAAATCTGGTATGACAAGTCGCCTAAGCCAACATCCAAAATGTCACCATAATTACCTACATAATTGTCGCTGCCATTAAGAGTAAGACAATTAACCTGCCCATAAGCGAGTGTCGCCATTCCGATCAAAAGCAATAAGAGAAGTAGAGCTTTGCTGTGTTTCATAGTTTCCTCCTAAAAACACAATATACTATTTATATTCATCAAAATCAAGACGCCTTAACGTCATAGACTAAAACATAAACTAATGACTGCTGTAATCCTGTCAATAACTATTCTTGCTTTTTCACTCCACAGCTTGGAAATCTGTTGATATATTTCAACAAAAGCAGGTTTGGCCCTATGCTTGAATACCCCGCAGCCTTGTAATAATAAGAAAGTTCAAGACAGGGATCCCAGGTTTTTTAGGGTTAAATATCAGTCAGTCTTTGATTAGCCATTTACTTGTCTTATTCGCTGGAAGGTCAGAGCTTTGTCCCCAGTGGCTGCCCTTCCGCTGTCGTGGTGATGACGTAGAGATAGCAGGAATCAATCCTTTGATCTCTACGACATCTTTAGCACGGGCTATCCAGGAAGGGTAATGCAGGTAGCGCTTTGCTATCTGAAATGCCGTTCCGATGGAACTCATTATGGTATGTGCTTATCGAGTTCTATCTGAAATGCCATGCCTACGGCATTCATTTGGGTATGTAGTTTGTCTGATTATCTATCTGAAATGCCATGCCTACGGCATTCATTTGGGTATGTAGTTTGTCTGATTATCTATCTGAAATGCCATGCCTACGGCATTCGTTTGGGTATGTAGTTTGTCTGATTATCTATCTGAAATGCCATGCCTACGGCATTCGTTTGGGTATGTAGTTTGTCTGATTATCTATCTGAAATGCCATGCCTACAGCATTCGTTTGGGTGTCTGTCTGTCTGTCTGTCTGTCTGTTAGTATCTATCTGAAATACTATTCCCATGGAACTCAAACCACTGTGTAGCTACGTTTTGCTATCTGAAATACCGTGCATACAGCACTCATTCGGATCTTTGCTTGCAGGATCCTATCTGAAATATTGTGCCTCATAGCACTCGCTTGGGAATATAGATGGCTCAAAACCAAGATAATGTTTCAAATTCGCCGACCAATTCTCCATCCTCCATTCTCAATTAACCTTGACGTCATTTTGACTTTCAAATAGCATGCACTATGATCACAAATAGCATTTGCATTTTTATAGTTTAATAATGGGAGAAGATAAATTTATGCCAAAATGGGTGAAACACATACACTTAGCCGCACTCTTGCTGCTATGCGTCCTGGGCCATGCCATGGTGCCTCCGCATCCGCTGTATGGTGATATACCGGAGAACTGGGAGCCCACCAGGATACCTGCGCTCAGGAATTTAGCTGTGGGAAGTGGAATAAATTCCACAGATTCCCCGGCTCTGCGTAGCGGTCAAAAACAGGATGTCTTGCCATCCAGGGTCCTGGCCTTGATGGTGGAATTCAGCGATGTCCAGTTCAAGAGCCAGCCTCAGTATCCAGATACCGAGTGGGGGCATGATCTGGCCTTTTTCGAGAGGTGGATGCTGCATCTGGGAGACTTCTTTTTGGATGCCTCACATGGCAGCTACGAGCTGGATTACACCGTGTATCCCCAGGTATTTCAACTGCCCAGAGCGCTGGCCTATTATGGTGCCGATACTGGCGGCAGGACGGATGCCCGCTTGCCGGAGATTTTGCCGGATTTGATGCCGCTCACTCAGGCTTTGATCGATTTTCAGAATTATGATGCGGTGATCATCTTTCACGCTGGAGCTGGCCAGGAAGCTGATATAGATCGTATTCGCACAGATTCGATCTGGAGCACCTTCCTCACCCGCAGGCTTTTGCAATCCTATTTTGATAGCGAAAATGACGATTATCCAGGCTTTGAGACCCCGGATGGCGCGATCCTGACGAATGTGGTGATTATGCCCGAAGATGAGTATCATGACTACTTCCCGGGACCGGATGAAGAATATGCAGAGTCTTATCTCTTCAGTATATACGGAGTTTTGGCGCATCAATTTGGCCACGTGCTGGGACTGCCTACTTTGTTTGACAATGACAGCAGCAATGGCGCCAGCCAGGGCATCGGAAATTGGGGCCTCATGGGCACCGGAGTCTGGAATGCCGGCGGTTATGTGCCCGCTCAGCTTTCTGCTTTCAGCCGCTACTATCTGGGTTGGGAAGAGGCTGTTACCCTGATCGATGACGGACAGGGCTTTCCTCTGGATCACTTTTTGAATCATGAGCAGGAGGCCATCCGGCTCTACAAAGTCCCCATCTCGGAGCGTGAATACTACCTGCTGGAAAATCGCCAGCAGAACCCCGATGGCAGCCTGGACCCTTATAACAATCTACCCAGCTACAGCTTTAAACTCCTGCCGGAAGGTGAACAGGAGTATTATGAGCTATATCCCGATCTGCCTTATTTCAACTTTATGAAAAACCGTTATTCCGGTTCGGAATGGGATTTCTTCCTGCCCGGATTCGGCATGGATCCCCGCACCGATGGCAGCGGAATCTTGATCTGGCACATCGATGAAAACGTGATTGAGGAGAATTTCACCGAGAATTTTGATCTGAATCGCGTGAATGCCAATGCCCAGCATAAGGGTGTGGACCTGGCAGAAGCAGACGGCTATCAGCATCTGGATACCTCCATCATGGATGAATTTAAATACGGCGGCTACAAAGATAGCTATCGCTCTGGTAATAACGATTATTTCGGATATGGCATGCACGAGGGTCTGATCTGGCTGCCCACTGCGGAAAGCCATTATGGCGGGATTCCGCTGGAGATTTACGACATCAGCGAAAGCGGCAATCAGATGAGCTTCAGCCTGCGTTTTGCCTGGAAACTGGATGCGGGATTCGATGGTCCCAGCCTCTTGCCGGCAGCGTCTGTAGATTTTGATGGTGACGGCTCCAAAGAGATTTTTTACCCGATGTCCGATGGCTGGATTGCCCTGTTCAAAAACGAAACTATGGCTCCGGGCTATCCGCAACATTATCAGGATATTACACAGCTTTATACCTGGGACGGCGAGGCTTTTTATCTGCCCATGCAGGAGAATAAATTGCTGCGCCTGGCCCGTAAAGCCGCTAGCGGCACCAGCTTTATCCTCAATCTTTTGAATTACGAATGGCTGAGCCATCCTGTGGATATCGGTTCCCAAATGCTTTTACCCGTGAAACAAACAGATAGCGGCCTTTCCGAAATCATGCTTTACGATAAAAATACAAATGAGACTCAGCCTGAATATATCATGCCGCAGGGCGAACTTGCGGGTAATCTGGTCTATTATGAACAGCAAATCTACGGCCTCAGCAAGACTGATCGCTATCAGCTCTTTAGCAAAGACACGGGTACTGGCGATTTGCAGAACTTTGAGCTTCCTCTGCCAGCAGATTCCTTGTGCATAGGGCTCTTTGGCGCACCACTCAAGCAAGACTTCAATCTCATCGTGCAATGTCCAGCCAGTGTCTATGTATATCAGTTTGAGGGAACTACCAAGCAGTGGAAACTCCTGCCAGGCTTTCCTTATGTCTTGCCGGATAGCACCTTTGCCCCTCTTACCATTCAGGATTTTGATGGCAATGGCAGTTTGGATCTCATCCTCAGCACTGCCAATAGAGTGTTTATCGTCGATTACAGCGGCAGTGATATGAGTCCTGCCAGCCTCAATATGGGCCTCAGGGACGATCGCATCAGCGCCGGAGCCCTGGCTCTGGATCTGGATGGAGATGGCAAGATGGAACTAGCCGCAGCGCTCAGTCTGAACCGCCTCACCGTTTGGAACAATAACTACCGGCTGAAGCCCGAATACCCTGTATCCCACGCCAATCGGGGACGGCACCTGCCTTTTGTGGCCCAGGGTGCGGATGAAAATTACTATCTGTGGATAGCCTCGGATAAGGGCAGCATTTCCCGCACGAAACTGCCGGAATACGATCCCAGCAGGGTGGATGAGAGTTGGCTTTGTGAATATGCCGATCTGCAGCGCACTTCCTCCCGGGGAGCCAGCACTTCGGACAATCAATTTCAGAGCGCCGGCAAATTCGTGATGAACGAGCTGTATTTCTTCCCGAATCCTTTGAAAAAGATCTACGAACCCAAGCTGCGCCTTTCGGTGATGCCCACCGAGGACAGACAGGTGGAGCTCAAGATCTTCGATATCAGTGGCAAAATGGTTTACCATCACAGCGCTTTGGCCTACGCTTATCTGCGCAATCTGGAGATATTTGAGATTCCCGCCCACAAACTCAGTAGCGGGATCTATATAGCGATCATCAGTTCAGGGGGTGAAACCCACCGCCTGCGCTTTGGCATAGAAAAATAAGGAGCATAGCTTCATGAAAAGATATATCATTACACTAGTCATCATCGCTCTGGCCTGGACTCTCCTGGCAGACGTACACCCGGAAGCCGGAAAATACGGTTACCAGTTTTTGAACATCCCGGTGAGTCCGGTGAGCATGGCTTTGGCCGGCCGCGGAGTCCACTATGAGAGCAATCACACCAGTTGGCTCTGGCAGCCCGCCTCTGCTGTGGTGGAACGAGATAAGAGTATCTCTGCCTCACACAGCATCTGGATCGGGGATACGGCCTATAGCACTTTGGTGTATTCGAATTCCACGCGCAGTTCGCACTTTGGCCTGGGGATCACCAATCTTAGCTATGGCGAGATCGAAAAGCGGGATGAGACCGGTCTTTTGATCGGACATTACAATCCTTCCGATACCAATATCCGCGGCAACTACGCTCTGCGCCTCACTCCTACCCTCTATCTGGGAGCGAATCTGGGAGTGATCTATGAGAAGCTGGACACAGCCTCATCTTTGGCGCTGAGCAGCGATCTGGGTACCACCTGGTTGCCACCAATCAAGGATAGTAGATTATCATTTTCTGTGCGCAATCTGGGCATCAGCAATAAGACCGATGAAACCAATGAAAAGCTGCCTCTCAGCCTGGACCTTGATCTCTATCAGGGCCTGGTTCTGGGCGAGCAGAAGCTGGGTCTGGAAGCCTCTTTTGTAAAAGCTGTGGATGAAGATCTGCGCATTGCCCTCAGCTCAGAATTGCAGCTCATGCAAAAGCTCTATCTCAGAGCAGGATACAAGTTTAATACAGATGCCGAAAGCTTTAGCGTAGGCATGGGCTTGGAGCTCTTCCGCATTGCTCTGGATTATGGCTATGTCCCCTTCGGCGAAGGTTTGAGTGACGTGCACAGCTTTGGCCTCAGCTACCAATTTTAAAGGGATGATATGAGATTGAACCGCTCTTTACAGCTTAGCAAAGTCCGTCTGACGCACCTTGCAGCTTCTGCCCTGCTGATTCTCCTTCTGCTCCTGCTGCACAGTCCACTCAGGGCTGTAGGGGCTTACGTTCCGGGACAGATACTTATTAAGACCAGCTCCCCGCTGCAGATCAGCAAAGGGAAAACCGGACTTTCAGATTTTGATGCCTTTTTAAGCCAATATGGCCTGAAAAGCTTGCAGCCGATGGCAGGAATGCCGTCCGGGCGCTATTTTAAAGCAAAGCTGAGCCAGATGCCGGATATCCAGCAAATGAAGAGCAGCAGCTTTGCCGGAATTGAGTACATCGAGCTCAACTATCTGCGGAAGATGCACGCCATCCCGGATGATGCACTTTTCCCCAGACAAAAGGGCATGCACGATCTGTGTAGCATCCCCCAAGCTTGGGATTATGGCACAGGCAGTCATCAGATCATTGTGGGTGTGATAGATAGCGGATTGCTCATCAATCACCCTGATCTCCAGGCAAATGTCTATATCAATCATGGCGAGATTCCGGATAACGGCATTGACGATGATGGCAATGGCTACATCGACGATTGGTGTGGCTGGGACTTTGTCCATGCTCCTGAGATGGCAGACGAGGCTTTGGGAGACTATCTGGACCCGGATAACGACGTGACGGATGAAAACTATCATGGCACTCACGTTGCTGGCATCATCGGAGCCCAGGGCAACAACGGTATCGGCGTAGCAGGAGTGTGCTGGAACGTGCAGATAATGGGTCTGAGAGCTGGATTCAGAACCTCAGATGCCGGCTATTTGCAGGATGATGACTGCGCCGCAGCTCTCATCTATGCAGCGGATAACGGCTGCCATGTGGTCAATATGAGTTGGGGAGACCCAAATTACTCTGCGATCATCGCTGATGCCTGCGATTATGCCTATGCCAAGGGAGTGGTCCTGGTGGCTTCTTCGGGCAATGATGTTGGAGAAAATATGGGATATCCGGCCCGCTTATCAAACGTGATTTCGGTGGGCAGCGTCAGCATCGCCAAAGTGGTCTCCGGATTTTCCAGCTATGGCCACGATCTAGACCTGGTGGCTCCCGGCGAACTTGTGCTCTCCACATACAAGGACGAGGGAGACGATATGTACATGCAGATGAGCGGAACTTCCATGAGCTCGCCTTATGTAACCGGTAGCATAGCCCTGCTTTTGTCCCTGGTGCCAGGCCTCAGCCCTGCAGAAGTGCGGGCGCGCCTTTTGGGTGCCACAGACGATATCGATACTCCCGGTTATGATATCCGCACCGGACACGGCTTGCTCAATGTCAAAAAGCTTTTGGATAATGTCAATCCACCTTTTGTACGGATAGATTATCCCCTGGATCAGATCGGGATCTCGGGTAGTACTGAGATCCGGGGCAGCGTTTATGGCGAGAACTTCGCCCGCTACACCCTGATGTATCGCAGCCTCTCAGATCCCAGCATGGGCGGATGGAAAGACGCCCGTGAACATACTGCCCAACCTCGCTATTTTACAAATCAGGTGCATGATGGGGTTTTGGGTGAATTTTACGTCCCGGAGAGCTTCCCTGAGGGTAAATACCTCTTGCGCCTGCAATATGAAAAGCGGCAAAATAACCTGATGAAGTACAATTACACCCGCATCGTCACTGTGGATCGCAGCGTTCCTGTGCTGAGAACTGAAAAGCTGGGTGGTTTTCGCCGTTACGAGCGTGAAAACCTGAGATATTACGTTACCGCCACCTATGATGAACTGGTAAGATCCCAGCTCACCCTCTGGGATAGCAGCGGCCAAATGCGCACAGTATATGGCACCATGGTGGATAGCCTGCAGGTCTGGCCTCTGCCGCAAGATCTTGCTCAGGGCAACATCAATATCCAGATCAAAGCTACAAACAGCGCCAATCTCAGCACTGAGAGCCAGATCTATGAGAACTTTCTGAATGTCCAATACCATAGCGTTCCCACCCACGGATATCTGAACCGGGAAATCGGGAAAGCACGAGTGCCGCTGAACCGCTGGTATGATTTTAATGGCAATGGCAGCCCTGAGTATCTGGCCATGGACATCCCCAAAGTGGGATATGGCAAGGTCTTTGCCTATGAACCCCAGCCGGGCGGGCATATCCAGACTCATGCCTATAACGATAATTTCTGGCCGCTGGATATAGGCAATACCAAAGCTGAGGGTCAGGAACTGCTCCTGCTCCAATCCGAAATCGGCAAACTCTGGGAAACCATGCCAGGCGGACATTATCCCAGTGCGGATACGCTGCTCTTCAACGATGCAGGTATCATCGGAGGCACCATTGCGGATTATAACAATAATGGCCACAAGGACGTTTTACTGGTGAAGAACCTGCCCATGGCAAGGGTAATTCAGCTTTATGCCTGGAACACAGCGGGTATCCTGGCTGCCAGAAACACGCTGCAAAACACCACTGAGACCAATCAGAGAAACAACTTTGTGCCTACCATCGTCGTGGAGAATTTTGATCAGGACAATCGCCCTGACATCCTCTGTGCGGATACCGATGGGGACGTGATGATCTATGAAGTGATCAATCAGGGAGAAGCGCCCATGGTCTGGCATTACCGCATGCCGGTAGCCAATACCTATCAGCTTGCCAGTGGAGACTTTAATGGCGATGGCAAGAAAGACTTTGTGGTGGGTGGCTACAACAAAAGTATGCTGAATCCAGACCTGAATTACTGGTATTTTGAAGCCTTTAGCTCAAATGGCAACAACAGCTACGAGAGCATGGGCTCCATTATGTTCAACAACGTGGAATCCCAAAACGCCATCACGGTCATGGATATGGACGGCGATGGCAAGGATGATCTGGTTCTGGGCATTGCTCCCAATCTCTATATAGTCAAGTACATAAATGGTGAATTCAAGCCTGTATTCGTGGGTGATAGCGTACTTAATTACCGTTTGGCAGCCTGGCGGGATGAGAGCGGCAAAGCTTGGGCGATCAGCAATTATCAGGTGGCTCCGGATTCGCTGGTAGCAGTGGAATGGGGCCTGGATGAGCCTTTTACAGGGCCTCCTACTCCGGTGAATGTGGTGGCGCAGGCCATCGGGCCGGATATGGTCCAACTGAGCTGGATCGAGCAAAATGCCGATTCCTACCGCATCTATCGCAAAAATGAAGAGGGAGAGATCAGCTTGATCGACAATGTTTTGGCTTCTGTATTTATCGATACCGGTCTACAGGAGGGGCATGAATATTTCTACGGCATCAGTGCGGTGCATCTGGCCAGTGAGCCCGCAGAAAGCATGCTATCTCCCTGGCATTCAGCTATTACCATGCCGGTTCCGCAGATCATCGAAATAGCCATGGTGGGAGATCATGAGCTGCGCGCTCTGTTCAATCAACCCATGACCTCTCTGGTGCTGAATCCCGGATTGTACAGCCTTTCTCACGATCTGGGACACCCCATTTCCGTAAATAGAACTTCTCAACAGCGCGGCATTCAGCTACGTTTTCGCGATGCTTTCCCCGCCATCGATGGCCTTTTTAGCCTGCAAGTGCAAGGGGTTACCGGCCCCAGCGGGATTCCGATTGCCACCCACAGCTTTAGCTTCCCTTATGTGCAGGATATCGAGCCGCCCGAAGTGCAGAGTGTGAAGGTTTTGGACAAACGTAACGGCGTGGAGATCATCTTTAATGAAGACGTCAACGAAGCTTCCGCCAACTATTTGGGCAATTACAGCTTAACCTGCCCGGAAAATGATGCCGATAATCGCATAGTAGCCCTACAGGCAGAAGGCAACCGGGTGATCGTGAGCTTTGCCCATGGCCTCAAATACAGCAGTGGTGCGTACTTCATCAGGATCGACAACATCACCGATCTGTATGGAAACATTATCTCACCCCTGCACAATCTGGCACGCTTTGCCTTGCGGGATATCACCGATCTCAGCGACATTGTGGTCTTCCCAAATCCTTTCTACACAGCCCGGAATGCTGAAATAGTCTTCATGAATTTCCCCGCTCAAAAGACTGGCAAGATTGCCATTTACGATGCCAGCGGCGCTTTGGTTTACAAAGCCAAGCTGGGGCCCTTCAATCCTGAAAACAACCGCATCACCTGGCGCTGGAACACCCGCAACCAAGATGGCAAAAAGGTCTCCAGCGGAATCTACTTTTATGTGATCGAGATGGACGGTGAGCGCGCCCAAGGTAAATTTGCCATCATAAATTAGGATTAACTTATGCATAAAGAACCATTTGAAGACGATCTTGAGCTCGACGAAGTAGAAATCTGGGACGAGCTGGAAAAGGGCGAAGAGACGGCTTTTATAGCCGCAATCATCCCCTCCCGCGAAAACGAAGCAGATACACGCGCCTCCCTGGAAGAGATGGAGCGCCTGGCTGATACCGCTGGCATCACCATCCTGGGACACTATACCCAGAGGCGCAATCATCCGGAACGCAGTACCTATTTCGGTAAAGGCTTTTTGGAAGAGATCCACGCCCAGATGCAGGGGGCCAAGGTCGATCTGCTGATCATCAATGATGAACTCAGCCCTGTTCAGGGACGCAATATCACCGATACTTTTGAGATCCGGGTGATCGATCGCACCCAAGTGATCCTCAGCATCTTTCACGATCATGCCCGCAGCAAAGAGGCCAAGCTTCAGGTCAAGCTGGCAGAATTGCAGTATCAGCTTCCCAGGCTCCGGCATCTTTGGGCGAATTATGACCAGGAACGTGGCAGCATGCGCAGCGCCGGAGGATCTGCCTCCCGGGGCATGGGTGAAAAGCAGATCGAAGTCGATAAACGCTTGATCCGCCAACAGATTCGCAAGATAAACAAGGGCATAGATCAGGTTACCGCTCAGAAGGAAACACAGCGAAAACAGCGGGGCGATAGCAAAAAGATCTGCATAGTGGGCTATACCAATGCCGGCAAATCCACCCTCTTTAACGCGCTCACAGATGCGGGCGTCCTGGTGGAAGACCGCCTTTTTGCCACGCTGGATTCCACCAGCAGGCAGCTCAAACTCAGCACCGGAGCGCCGGCTGTGCTGTCTGATACAGTAGGCTTTATCTCCAATCTTCCGCACCATCTGGTAGCCTCTTTCCGTGCTACTTTGATGGAAGCCGTGGATGCAGATTTGCTGCTGCATATTGTCGATATTTCCGATCTCCGCCACGAATATCACGTCGCTCAGGTCAATGAAGTGCTCACCAGCATCGGCGCCTCTGAGATACCTCAAATTATCGTCTTAAACAAAAAAGACCTGGTGGATAGTAGTCTCTGCACGATGCTGAGCAGATATTATGAAGATGCTGTGGCCATCAGCGCCGCTAAGAACCAGGGAATCGAAGAGCTGCTGCAATTGGTGGAAGAAAAGCTCATGCAAAATAAGCTTTACCATCTGCTTTTGCCCTATACGGAGAATGCCCTGATCTCCCGCTTGCACGAAATCGGCAAGATCACCGTGGAGGATTACAAGGATGACGGCATCTATGTGAGCGTGATTTTGGGCGCTGCGGACAGCTATCTGATCAAGGACTATTTATTGCCCCAATGACACTTGCGCCTCTAACTGGGCTTTATCGCGCTTTTGACTCGAGATGACTCAGAAGCTCGAGTCATCTCGAGTTGAAGGCGCGATAAAGCCAAGTCCGGTGCAGGAGCGGGGTGTTGGTCCCTGATCCTAAACAATCAGGTATTATAAACAGACGGTTTTATATGAAAATAAAATGGCTGTTCTGGAGGATAAATGTCAGACATTATCATATCTCAAAGCGAAGCCGATGAGCTTTTTGCAATGGAGAAAGTGAGAATTGATGAAAGGACACATAGTTTTCCACAGATATCCGGGAAGCTTATAATCCCGCTTCGATCCCGAGACGGAAGAGAGAAATTCCTGCTTGATGTTCATATTGGGCATATCGAATTAAAAAAGGCTCATCTGCAAAACAGAGCCAGAAATGTAATTATCCTGGCACGCCTGGACACCATGGGTAAGCACACTAACCCAGATGGGAATTCACTTACAGGAAGCCATTTGCATTTATACCGCGAAGGTTATGGTGATAGGTGGGCATATCCGGTGCCAGCGCAATTTACTAATTTGGCTAATTTGCTATTGACAGTAGATGAGTTTATGAAATATTGTAATATCGTGGAAGCACCAATAATCCAAGGGAGCTGCGTATGATAAATGAAGCAAAGAAACTGGTGGACAACTATGCATTATGGCTGAAAGAAAGCACAGACCTGCGCCAGGTGGATAAGTATGTCGAAATTACCACCCCCTTTTTGGATAGGCATAACGACCACATACAGCTATATCTAAGCAAAGAAGATGAATCATTTATGCTTACAGATGATGGCTATACCTTGAGCGATCTTAGTATCTCTGGCTGTGAGGTAGATACTGAAAAAAGAAAACAGCTTTTAACCCAGACTCTTAATGGCTTTGGTGTTACGAGGCTTGGTGATGCACTTACAGTAAAAACGGATCTTACGCGCTTTCCCCAAAAAAAGCATAACCTGTTACAGGCGATCCTTGCCGTAAACGACCTGTTTTATACAGCCTCTCCTTTGGTGCTAAGCCTATTCCTGGAAGACGTACAAGCTTGGCTGGATAAAAATGAAATACGCTATACACCGAATATAAGCTTTATCGGGAAAAGCGGGTTTTCGCATAACTATGAGTTCGTGATTCCGAAATCAAAAGCACAGCCCGAAAGAATACTAAAGGTTCTCAGTAATCCCGACCGTAATGTTATCCAAAGCTTACTCTTCTCCTGGCAAGATACTGCCTTAATACGCCCGCAGAATGCTCATTTATATGCTTTTTTGAACGATAGTGCGGGGTTAAAAGAATCCAACATAGAGGCAATAGGTAATTATGGTATCATCGGTGTGCAGTGGAGTAAAAGGGAAAAATACGTAGAGGACTTAGCTTCGTAGCAGTATCGAGCCCTTGTAGAGCCTCTGCTGGCAATTTACTTGACACAATAGCTATGAGAAGTATTTTAGTACTATAGAAAATAATAAGATATAGGAGATAATATGAGAAAACAGATTTCTGCTAAGGAAGCTGCTGCGATGATCCCGGCAGGCAGCAGGCTGGCCATCGGTGGCTTTTTGGCCGTCGGGGCTCCAGAGTGCATCATTGATGCCATAGTTGAGGCCAAAACCCCTGATCTGCACATGATCGTAATCGCGTCTGATTGGGAAGACAGAGGTGTGGGCAAATTGATCGCCGCCAAACAGATCAAAAGCGCGCAGGTCTCGCATCTTGGCACAAACCGCACCATTCAGGCTCAGATGAATGCCGGTGAAATCGAGATCGAACTCGTCCCTCAGGGCACCCTCATGGAAAGAGTCCGCGCTTGTGGCGCCGGGCTGGGTGGAGTGCTTACTCCCACAGGCCTCGGCACCGTGGTGGAAGAAGGTAAACAGATTTTAAGCGTGGAAGGTAAAGACTATATCCTCGAGCCCGCTATTTGCAGCGATTTTGCCTTGGTGAAAGCCTGGATGGCAGACAGAATGGGCAATCTTGTCTTCCGCAAAACCGCGCGTAACAGCAACCCCATCATGGCGATGGCCGGCAAGATCACCATCGTGGAAGCCGAGCATATCGTGGAAGTGGGCGATCTGGATCCCGAACTCATCGCTTGCCCCGGAGTTTTTGTGAATTACATCGTTCAAAGCACGGAGGTGAAGAATGGATAAGAGAGAAATGATCGGCAAAAGAATCGCCCAGGAATTCGAAGACGGCGATTATGTAAATCTCGGTATCGGCCTGCCCACCCTGGCAGTGAACTATATCCCGGAAGGCATCCGCGTGATTTTTCAAAGTGAAAACGGCATGCTCTGTGTGGGCCCCAGTCCCGATGAAGGCTGTGAAGATCAGGATATGATCAATGCCGGCGGCGGATTTATCAGCGAGCTCAAAGGTGCCTCGTTCTTTGATAGTGCCCTGAGCTTTGCCATCATCCGCGGTGGACACATCGATGCCACGGTCTTGGGAGCTTTGCAAGTGGATGCTCAGGGCAATCTGGCAAATTGGATGATTCCTGGCAAGATGGTGCCCGGCATGGGTGGTGCGATGGATCTCGTAACCGGAGCCCGCAAAGTGATCGTAGCCATGGAGCACGTGGACAAACGCGGAAATCCCAAGATCCTCAAAGAGTGCAATCTCCCTCTCACCGCAAAAGCGAAAGTGAGCCTGATCATCACAGATATGGCTGTGATCGAAGTAACTCCCGAAGGCCTGGTGCTCAAGGAAATCGCGGCGGGTACCACCATTGCGGAGATAGTCAGCGCTACAGAAGCTGAGCTTATTATCCCCGAACACCCGCATATGATCGGCAGTTTCGGCCACTAAGCCAGCCCTTTAACCTTATACGAAAAAACCGGGAGTTATTCCGGTTTTTTCATTGTCAAAAAGTGAGCCGTATAGCGGCTATTCCAGCAGATCGTTCAGTGAGATCTTGCTACTGAGGACACCCAGCACCAGCTCCCGGTTGTCCTGGAGTATTTTACTGATTTCAGGGTCAAATTGCTTGCTCCGATTCTTGTAAATCTCCTGTGTGGCGCGGCCATAATCCAGATTACTGCGATAAACCCGCTTGCTGGTCATGGCATCAAAACTATCCGCCACGCTCACGATGCGGGCATAGAGGTGAATGTCATTTCCTTTCAGTCCATAGGGATAGCCCTCGCCGTTGTACCATTCATGATGCTGGAGGATGATCTTGCTTACCGTATCTGGCAGGCCCAGGGGTCCCACGATCTTGGCTCCGGCGATGGGATGCTGTTTGATGATGTCATATTCACTTTCGGTAAGGCCTTGCGCCTTGTTCAAGACATCGCTGATCACGCCGATTTTGCCCAGATCATGCAGCAATGCACCTATCCTTAGCTCGCGCAATTCTTCCATTCCGAGCCCTACCGCTTTGCCCAGTCCCACAGCGATCGCGGTGACTCTTTCGGAGTGCCCCAAAGTATAGATATCCTTCACTTCCATGGCGTTGACCATCACGTGGATGGTGTTCAGATAGCTGCGTTCGAGCTTGGCTTTGGTGTCTGTGAGCTCGGCTGTGCGCTCCTGCACCAGGGTCTTCAGCTCATGCTCGTAGTGGCTGTTTTGCATGCGGAGTTTATGTGCCTCCAGCGCTTGCCGCACCGTAACGATGAGGCTGCTGATTTCGAAAGGCTTTTTGAGGAATTCATAGACTCCCAGATGGATAGAGCGGCGCATGGTCTCTTCATCGGAGGAGCCGGTAATCAGCACCACCGGGATTCTGTCGTCGTGCTCGCGCACCGCTTTGAGGATATCCAGTCCGCTCAATTTCCCCATTTTCACATCGCTGATCACCACGGCAAAATCATTCTCATAGAACAGTTTGAGCGCCTTCACGGGGTCGTTCAAGGTAGTAACTGTGTAGTCTTTTTCCGTTTGCAGGCTCATACGAACGCAATCCAGGATTGGGAGGTCGTCGTCTATCACCAAAATACGGGGTTTTTCGTTTTTCATCTTATTAAAGGGGAACCTCGTCCCAAAAATCATCTTCCAGAATCAAATCCGGGGAGTTATTTGCCACTTTGTTCACTGCCGGACTCACGCGGTGGCAGCAGAGTATATCGTCCGGGGCGGGAATCAAGAGCTCACGCGCCAGTTTAACATCTTGCAATTTAGGATCCAAATACAGATCAATCGCATCTTTTGGGAGGATGACCGGCATGCGGTGATGCAGGGGTTGCATAAAATCGTTCGCGGCTGTGGTGATGATGCCCAGGGTGGGCAGATAGCTGCCATCATCCCCCTGCCAGACGTCGTATATCGCTGCCAGATAAAGCAATGCGCCTTCAGCGGGATAGATGTAATACGGAGTCTTTTGCGGGGCCTGCCACTCATAAAAGCCATTGATAGGCACCAAGGCACGTCGCCTGAGAAAAGAAGCTTTGAAAGAAGGCTTTTCTGAGATGGTTTCAGCGCGGATGTTGATCATCACGGTCTTGGGGATTTCCTTCATCCAGGAGGGAATCAGGCCCCAGCGGAAATAGCCGTCATAGCGCAGTTCGCCTTTGCTCACTATCGCCATCACTGGCTGTGTGGGCGCCACATTGTAAGATATCATGAGTTGATCAGAGGTGATTTGGGCTCCCAGTTCCCGCTCCAATTGCTGGATTTCTGTTTGGTTAATCACTTGAGCAAATCTTCCGCACATCTTTTCAGTCTCCTTTCTGATTGACAGTTTTTTTGGTCTGGGATATCTTGGCAAGAGATATTTTGTGGAAGGCACTGCCACCTGCAAAAGCATAAGGAGAAACGATGACAAATAGAGATATAGACGAAGTAATGCGGCTGCTCGGGATTCACTTTGACAACGTGCAGACCCCGGTGGTGGATCTCATTCAAGCTCAAACCCAAGAGCCCTTCAAGGTACTGGTGGCCACCATCCTCAGTGCCCGCACCAAAGATGAAACCACCTCCAAAGTAGTGGATAGACTCTTCAAAGTGGTGCACAAAGCGGATGACCTGGATACGCTCAGCGCCGAAGAACTGGACCGCCTGATCTATCCCGTGGGCTTTCACAATACCAAGACCAAGCACCTCAAAGAGCTCCCCAAGGTGCTGAGAGAGGAATTTGGTGGAGTAGTCCCTTCTGAGATCGATGAGCTCTTGAAACTCCCCGGAGTGGGGCGCAAGACGGCAAATCTGGTGCGTGCTGTGGCCTTTTCCCTGCCCGCCATCTGTGTGGATGTCCATGTGCATCGCATCTGCAACCGCTGGGGCTATATCAAGACCAAAAACCCTTTTGAAACCGAGATGGCTCTGCGCGAGATCTTGCCCGCAAAGCATTGGCTGAAGATCAATTCCTATGTGGTGGCCTTTGGACAAAATCTGTGCAAACCGCGCAAGCCGATGTGTGAGATCTGTCCTATCTATGATTACTGCAAGAGGGTGGGAGTCTAATTGAGAATTGAAAATTGAGAATTGAAAATGGAGAATTATGGGGGTGATTGTTGGATTGCAGGCGTCTCGCCTGCAGAGCAGGGGACCTGCTCTTATTGTTCAAGCCTGTTTCCTGTTTTCAAGGCCTGCGGCCTTGTTGGACGCGAGACGCATCCAATCCAGCAGGCGGGTTTACAGCCTTATAAAGTGTCTATTCTGACTTTATCATCTTCATTTGACAAACCGCTTCCTTTGCCTTAAATTATCACTATGAAATGTATATTCTGCGCCATCCCGTCCCAGACCTACATCCTGGAAAACACAGATTTCTATGTGATCCCGGACAAATACCCTGTGAGTAAAGGTCACTGTCTGATTATCTCAAAACGGCATCTGCAGCACTACTTTGAGCTCACAGATGAAGAAGCAATATCCCTGCTGCAGATCACTCGCGAACTCAAAGCCAGCCTGGACACCGAGCATGAGCCCACCGGATACAATCTTGCCATGAATTGTGGCCGCAGCGCTGGACAGACCGTCTTCCACTTCCATATGCACGTGATTCCAAGGTATAAATGACCCCATAAATCAAGGAGCACATTATGTTCAAACGTCTGATTATCCTCATCTTTCTCAGCCTGGGCCTGCTTTTTGCCAGAGAGCATAATGTCGAACCTGGCAAAGCCTGCATCCGCATCGAAAAAGGCCGGGATATCTCCGCCTTCAAGCCTCATCTGGCCACATTGGGTGTGACCCAGATCCAGCCCCGCTTTCAGACCACAAAGGACAAAAGCGGCCTTCTAAAAGATATTTACGAGCTGAGCTTTGATCCCAAGATCAGCCCCTACAGCCTCGCGAATGCCCTGTCAAAATATCCAGGTATCGTCTATGCCGAGCCCATCTTCATCGATGAAGTTCTGGAAAGCCCGGATGATTTCTATTACGCTCAGAGCTTGAATTTCGCCTCCATGCAGGCCGAAGCCGCCTGGGATATCCATAAATGTGAGGAGGGCAGCCAGCCCACCATCATCGCTATTGTCGATACCGGCGTGGCCTGGAAACATCCCGATCTGGCAGAAAACATCTGGCAAAATCTCGGTGAAGATGCCAATGGCAATGGCTACACAATGTATCACAATGGCAGCGCCTGGGAGATGGATACCGGCGATCTGAACGGCATCGATGATGACGGCAATGGCAAGATCGATGATCTGATTGGCTGGAACATCGCAGCCAATGCGGCCGGAGCTGAGAATAACGATCCCAACGATCCTGGCGGTCATGGCACCCGCGTGGCCGGCCTGGCTGGAGCGCGCACCAATAACGGTATTGGCGCAGCTTCCCTGAGCTGGAATCCCATCCTGATGCCCATTTCCTGTGCCTATCCCGGAGACACCAGCCATATATATAGAGGCTATGATGCCATAGTTTACGCGGCCGAAAACGGAGCCCATGTGATCAATTGCTCCTGGGGCGGCACCGGCTTTTCTCAGGCCAATAAAGAGGCCATTGATTATGCCGATGCTCTGGGCGCACTGGTAGTAGCCGCTGCCGGTAATAGCAACAATTCCGTCCCCTTATATCCTGCCGCCTACCCCAAAGTGCTGGCCACAGCGTCGCTAAATAACGACGGCGTCAAATGGAGCGGCTCAAACTTTGGTGCTTATGTGGATTTGGGCGCGCCCAACGAAAGCGTATATTCCACCACCACTTCCTCTTATAGTATTAGCACCGGTGCTACTTCTTATGCCTCACCCATTGCCTCAGCCCTGGCAGCTTTGGTGAAATCTCAGAACCCCGGCTATAGCCCAGAGCAGGTCGCATACCGGATGAAGGCCACCAGCGACAACATCGATGCCCAAAATCCGACCCGCCAATATCAGCTCGGTCAGGGCAAGATCAATGCCTATCGTGCCCTCAGCGAAACCGCTGCCAGCGTCGCTCCAGCGCTCAAACTTGAACTGTTCAGCATTGAGCCTCCCACAGATAGCAATGCAAATCTGGCGATCGAGCCCGGAGAAAGCTTTAGCCTCAATCTCAAACTCCGCAATTACACGGAGTTCTCGGCAGCGGCGAGTTTCACGCTTCAAACGAGCGATCCCTCTGTGCAGATTGTCAGCTCTCAGCATCAAGCCACCATTCCCCAGGATGAATTCTTCAGGCTGGAAGATGCCTTTGAAATCATCGTAGCAGCAGACGCGAGCTCGCATTATGCCAGCTTTACTTTGACTGTTTCATCCACCTTGCCCATCCACAACAGCGCAGCATTCACTTTCAAAATTCTCATCCAAAATGGCGGTATCTTCGTCTGGGAAGCCAAAGCAGGTGCCCGAAATCAAAGCGGCACTTTTTTCAAGAACCAGCTTGTTGCCCAGGGCAGGCAAGTGGTCTATGGCAATTCCTTTCCAGCCTCTTTCAAAAGCTTTGAGGCCGCAATACTCTCCTTTGGCGCTGTCGATGATAATATTCAAAGGCTAAACGAGCCCTGGATGTATGAGGCCATGCGGGATTACCTTCTGGAAGGCGGCAAACTCTATGTGGAAGGTGCAGACGCCATCGGCTTTGATCTGGAATACTTCCTGGAGGCTCACACCGTGCTGTGGCCGCTTTTGGGCATAGCAGATGCCACAGACGGCCTTCCCAATCCCCTGAGTCTCCTGACCGCCGCACTTCCCTTCAGCGATCTGGAATTTACCGGCACCAGCCAGACTAAACAAGACTATATCGATCTCTTCACCCCTCATCCTCTTTGGGGGCACACAGCCTTCACCGAAGAAGGCTATGGCACTGTGGGCATTGCCGGAGCCGGAGAACACGGCCAAAAAACCCTGGTTTTCAGCTATGCCCTGGCCGAACTCACCGATGGGGCAGAGTCCAATACCAGAGCCAATCTGCTGCGTGATATCCTGATCTGGTTCATGGATTCACCTGTGGCAGAGCTCCAAAGCTCACTTTCCGTCTTACAACTAAGCTGGCAGCCCATCCCCCTGGCACGAAGCTACCGCATCTATCATAGCGATCAACCTCTTGGGGCTTGGGATATTCTGATCGATAATCATCCCAATAGCTCCCTGGAGATCAGCCCCCTGGCACAAAGGCAATTCTACCGTGTGCAAGCTCTGCCCTAAATAAATACCTGCCCAGACTACCTCACCCCATTTGTTGCCGTAGAGATGACGTGAAGATAAGAGGATTTTCTCCTGCTATCTCCACGTCATCTCTACGGTATGCTATTCAGAAAGCACCCAGCTTCATTGTCCACTTTACGTAGCGCAGGAAGCCGTTCCTGCGAAAGATGAGGCTCACAGAAACCACGCAGCCATCACGCTTTATGTTCCATTTTAAGTTCCGTAGGAATGGCGTCCTGCGCTACAGAGGCCCCTCGCAATATTTGAAAAACCAAGCCCTTCACGTAAAAGGTACTTGATTTTTTGGCTTACTCCAATCCACTTGTTCAAGCAGTCTGAATCCATTAAAACACACTGCAAGAACATGCAGATCAAGAGCTTCCCCTCGTGCTCTATACCCAGTTCGAGTCTTCTCACGGGGCCAGCAATATGACCAAAAGCCTGGAAATGTCTGCAGATATTTACAGCTTTGCCTGCCTGTATCTGGAGCTTTAGTATAGCTATACCATCCAAAGCACTTGCGTAAAATCCAGGCATTTACCTGGCTCAATTGGAAATGAAAAAGTGTCCGGCTCGATTTGAGCTTGACAAAGTTTCAACACCCCTTATAGTTGTAATAAAACACTTTGGAGGTTATTATGATCAATAAGCTTCTTGGGGGCATAGCCCTCACCGTGATGCTACTGACGTGCATCTCCTGTACCAAAGTCATGCGCTTGGGTTACAGGATTACAGGTACCGTTTCTGAAGAAGGGCAGTGGCGAAAAACTGCTGTAAAAGAGCTACTGCCGGAGGATATCTACGTCTCTGATCAATTGGTCATACGCTGCTCCAGAACCCTCTCCACCAGTGCTCCATTCACCGAAACAGCCAGCGATCCGCCCAATACCGCCTGGACCAGGATTATCCCCGATACTCTCGTGATCAAATCCGGAGATAAGATCAGTGTGGACACAGAGGCAGAAATGATATATTTCTGTGCCAATAACGACCTTTATAGCTGCAATTACAAGGGTGAAAACTTGATAAATCATAGTCCGGATCTTGACCTTAATCTCTCCCAAGCTATACTGTCTGCGGATCGCCGCTATATCACTATGCTCAGCTACAGCCTGGTGTTTGGTACTACAAGTCTAAACCGCTATGATCTGCAAACCGGCGAATTTCTGCATGTGTGGCCATCCTTTAATGTCACCTGGGCTGCCTACAATCCTGATTTAGATAGATTTTATTACTTTTCTTCCTGGGGGAGTTTGCACAGCTGCAATTCTGATGGAAGCGACGATCTAGAGCACTTTGAGGGAATCTTGGGCGAATCCTGGGGATATTGCCGAAGCAATGGAGACAGATACATCGGATCTTTTACCAAACCCGCTTCTGGAGCACGTGAGGGGATGGTGTTTGACATCAGCACCGGAGAAATATCGCAGATAGAAAACCTGGATCGGATGGCGTTTAACCCCTGTAAAAATGAGCTTACTTACTCTATCAGATTTGGAGCAAAATCGGAACTGCGCAGAAGAAACCTCGATGATGGCAGTGAGATTCAGATCCATAACGGTCATGTGAAAAAGCCGGATACAGTCGCGACTTATGTTGCTTTAAACTACCGGCAGGATGGCAAAGCCACGCTCTTCACGGCTAATGTGGCCACTCCTCTCACGGCAAGTCTTTATGATGATTGATGTTTTGGGTATGAGCTGACTGCTCTTCTCGATTGAGCTGGTCTTTTACAGATAGAAAACTTCCCTCACAAAAAACCCCCAGCCGAAACCGGGGGTATATTTGTATGCGGACTGTCCGCAGCTTAATTACTGTTATCTCGGTTGGGGATCACCGGCAGGACTCACGCCCTGGCCGATCCCAGGAACCTAATGATTATAAGAACGGGCTACCACTTTGTAGAACTTCTTGGCAGAGGTAGTAGTTACATTGTGCTGCAAGGCAGCAGTAGTGGCAATCTCGACGGCTTCAGACCAATCGTAGGGATCATCGCTGCTGTAGATTACGTAATTGAACGCACCATTTACAGCTTCCCAGCTTATGGTTGTAGTGCTGTCAGAGGTCTCGATCTGTACTGCAGGAGCATCCAGGGCAGGCAATGCTGTGTAGGGATCCACGATGAAGGCAGTATTGGGTATGAAGCTGTTTCGTGCACCCGCATTGGTCAGAGCTGGATTTTCAGGATTGATTATGACACTATCTGCGGTATAATACCGGCTACGGTTTGGATAGCTGTTATCCGCTGTATAGTAGAAGTTGTTATTGACATTTGCACGGTCATCTTCGTACACTTGATTGGCTCTTAAGGCCAAATTGCCTCCGGTATATTGGAAGGGAATTTGCAGCGGGATCACGATGGTGTTTATTCCAACGGGGAAGCGCACAAGGCCATCAAAGACCAAGGTGTAGTCCTCGAAGGGCAGCCAGGCGTCATTCACGTTTTCGGTGGTATGCATCATCCAGATTTTTACAGGTTTGGTAAGATCCTGATTGAAGTTATTGTAATACTTGATGGCTTTTATGGTGCCGGAATCCATCTGCATCTCATGTGCCATATAGATGGTTTCGGTCACGCTATTATTCCAAAACACATTGATGGGCAACGAACCCGCAGAGCTTGTGCTCGCCGAATTGCCGATGAAGGGGGTGTATAAGCCGGGGGCAAAGAGGCCTACGGTCATAATCTCACTTTCGTCGTTCAGGGAGTTTGCATCACCGGGAGCCACTATCTTGGCATAGATATCATAGACACCTTCTGCCGCTGGGGTCCAAAGGATAGTATGCGTAGCAGAGGCATCGGAGGCCAGAGGATTATTCACTTCGATGCTTGATAGTACGGTGTGTTCGGGCATGCTCAGCAATTCTATACTATATGAGTCCTGCGCTATTGTGCCGTTATTGTACACGCTCACGCTATAGCTGAATTCATCTCCGGTAATGCCATAGTTATTGCCGCTGAATGCAGTAAGAGCAAGGTCTCCAGTCACCAGTTCTTCCATATAGACGTTATCGATATAGATGGTGCGGTTCGTTCCGCCTACACCGTGTTTGAAACAGATGTTTTGATCTGTACCAGTGTAATCGCTAAAGATCACCGTGTAAACGGTATGCGTGGAATTGACAGTAACAGACTCAAGCTCAGTGAAAACTCCGGTTTCGTCCAGAGCATCCACAGTTCCTACCAGTATGGTGTTACCGCTGCCACCACGGGCAGAGAAGCTGAGTTTGATGCTGCTTACAGGTACCAGAATATCTGGGGTGATCAAGCGTACGTCTGCCGAAGCATCGTTACCATTTGTAAATTTCGCAGAATTTGGCTGGCTTACAACATAGCTTGTGCCCGTCACTACATTAGCCGTTGTGTTCGTAGCGCTCACATATGTAATCCAGTCTATAGGCAAGGCCGGAGCTATTACACCATCGAAATTCTGGCTGTAAGGCAGGCTCAGGATCCTGGGATCATCCATGATGGTGAAGCTGGATGCAATTGTTTGTAGGGCTTCGCCATCGGCATTTATTGCCTTCACAGTCCAGTACCAGATCTCACTATAATTGTAGGCGAGCGGATCTATCGCAGCCTGGGTGGGATCAAAACTGGGATCGGTGATGCCGGCCCAGGAGTGATCTGTGTAGAGGTTAGCTTCAGTTTGGGACATGAAGACGGTATAGGTTTCAGGATATCCACCAGTTTCAGCCATGGACCAGCTAAGCTTGGAGCCATTTATGGAAAGGGCTGTAGCTGCATCTACTGGTGAATTGAGGGCAACAGGATCAGGTGCTCCGGCAGGGGCTACGCGTACTGTTACATTATCTACATGCAGATCATTACTATCACCAGTTACAGTGGATTCTCCGTAAAAGGCGAAGTACTTTGTGCCGGATACACCATCAAGCAGGATCCTGACGCTTTCCCCGGTATTGGGAATGTTGTTAAAGATATAGGCAGAACCCGTGTTATTCCATTCCCGCAGGATGGTGGGATTGCTCATATCCGGACTGTCACTGATGATAACGAGGAATCTATCGTCAAGCTGTGAAGTAAGATCAACGATGGGATCTATTTTACTCTTGTTAGTAAGACCAAGGTCAAACTTCAGCTCATAGCCATCCGCAGGGATCACGATGGGAGGGGTAATCAGCCAGCCGTTACGTGATGTGCCGTAGATATTAATCTTGGCGGCGTTATCGCCCGCAAGGCCATTTAACCAATTGCCTCTGACCCACTGGGAACTTGCGCCGACGGGGGTGGGATATAGTCCACCGAGCATAGTCCAGTTTAATGCTGGCCAATCGCCGTTAACAGTGCCAAAATCCTCCAGCCAGGGTAGGTAGATGGTGGGATCACTCTTCACGGTGAAGTTGCGGACAGCACTGGGCTCGCTGGTACCTTCGTCATTGCTGGCACTCACTGTCCAGTAGTAAGTGGTGCCCCAATCCAGAGGGCTGGTGAATTCATAGGTCCTGGTGGTAATGGTGTCGAACAGGGTGCTGCCGTCCACAGTATCGAAATAGATATTGTATTCAGTAGGCACGCCAGCTGAACTATCCGCATTCCAGGTAAGCTTGGGATAGTTCGTCAGGTTCACCGCGCCATTGCCCGGAGCGGTAAGAAAAGGCGTCCCGGGCATTTGGGCAAAAGCAGATATTGCAATACACAATACTGCGAAGATTATTGCTAATTTTTTCATAATCTGATTCTCCATTAGAGATAAGGATAGATTGTTCTGTATTTTGGAGTAATGTCGTGAGGGCTAATCCATCTGAACAGACTCCGTTTGATATTGAAGAGTAGAAGTAAAGTTGAAGCCATTTCGGGGCATATTTCCCGCAGGTTCGGTGATAATGTGCGACGATTATTACTCAGAGTGCGGGAATAATGCTGCTGGTTTATGCTTCGGGATGAGGTTGATATGGTTTCTTTATAATTGATGCTGTGTGTGAGCGCAGTTTTCCTGTATGTGTTTTCGGGCTTTTGATAAATATGTCCGTAACTTCCTTCAGGCAATGCTTTAGTGGCATGTAGCACACGCTCAAAAAAAAGCAGGGATTCTTGTTGAACCTTGTCGTTTTTCATACTTAAGACTCCTTTGCTTCAGAAATAATAAACCTGAACCCCAGTTAGTCTCTGAGGCCCAGTTCCAAATATGTGTAAAGTGAGCTGCTAAAGTGACCGACCCTGGGCATACTATACGCAATAAATTGCGGCAGAATCCAGGTAATCACCCCAAAAAACATCACTCTCCAGTTCAGCGTAGACCTTCCAATTGCACGGTCTCGGTTCTCTGTAGAGTGGATAATTAGCAAGTTCCAATATCCAAAATATGAATCTTAGTCATAATCTATTCTTGAATAAAAGACCTTGACGAATCCATGACTCCAGTATTTATTTGGCTAAGAGTTTGTCAAGATTAAATCGCAGCGGTTGGCTTTTTGCCTTGAAGAGCCTGCTGAATTTCTATAAGCACATTAGACTATCTCATGTAATTCCACTGAGCAAAACAGGGTGAGGAAACTTCGATTCAGCTGATTTGCCTTGCTGGATTCACCCATGATCAGAATGGGAAACAAGCTTCACACCATTCTGTGCACTTTCTATCACGGCTGAGAATCTATAAGGAATACAATGCAAAAAGCCCCGGAGCAAATCCGGGGCTTGATTCATAGGCTGTATTTATTTCATACACAATACGGTTTATTCCATGAGCAACATCTTGCGAGTGGCGCGGTATTTACCAGCAGTAAAGCGGTAGAAATATACTCCGCTGCTGAGCGCTCTGCCACTGTCGTCACGAGCTTCAAAGGCGATGCTATGACGGCCACTATTCTTAACTTCATTCAGCAGGCTGTGCACTTTTTGACCTTTGACGTTATACACATCCACTTGCACAGAGCAGGGCTCCAGAATGTCGTAGTAGATAGTGGTGGTGGGGTTGAAGGGGTTCGGGCTGTTTCCTTTCAGCGCGGTTGCGGTCACAGGGCTCAGTTCGTCTTCAGCAGCCACGGGTTCCAGAGAGATGTTCAGGGTGGTGTTCTGATCTGCAGAGATCACGACATTTTCCACCGTGAATGTTTCGTAGCCAACGGCTGAGACAGAAACGGTGTGGCTTCCTACTGGGAGCGCCATGAAATATGCCCCGGCAGTGTTGGTGGCTGTTTGATGACTACCGGCAGTCACAGTAGCGCCAGCAATACCCTGACCACTTATCTTGCGGACAAAGCCGATGAGATTTCCGGTGGCGGTATCTTTTATCAGAGGGTTGGAAAGCGCGGCAGGAGAACTGACACCAGCGGTGTAGATAGCTTTTACTCCCCAGCGATAGCTGCCATTGGGCAGGGTTTCCCAGGCTGTGTCTTCGAAGGTGAGGGCGCTCTGCAAATCTGCATTCAGTAAGTTCCAGCTAGCTGCATTGCCTTCCTGGCCAGAGATGAAGCGGTAGATCTCGTAGCCTACCAAGGCTCTGTTACGATTGCCCTTAGATTTAGGGGCAGTTTTTGCAGTGTTAATTCTTTGCGCCACGCCATCACGGGTTAGCGCTTCAGAGGCCGGCATATTTGAAGTAAGCAGAGGGCTGTGCAGTGCCCGGGCCGGGCCATCGAAGCTGACCGTGGTGATAGTGTTGCCGATGTAGATATTATCGATGAACCAAGAGTACCACAGACCATCATTACTGGGCGGATCTTCGGCTTGAAAAGCCAGGGTGATCTGCTGTCCGCTGTATGAAGTCAGATCCACCACAAAGGGGGCACCGTAGGTATTTTGGCCACCTGTCTCAGCACTGGCATCCCAAAGAATTTGCCAGCTATTGCCGTCATCTAAGGAGATTTTTACATAGTAGTGATCCTCGTGCACACTACCAAGGAAGACGTAGCTGTCAAAACGCAGATAGCCATCTGGGGGACAATCGAATGTTGGCGTAACCAGCCATTCATCCTGGTGCTCATAAGTCCACCAAAGCCCGGTCTGGAAATTGCCATGTGTAGGTATGGCGTTGGTCTCGTCAGGAATTTCTACCGCTCCCAATCTTTTGAAGGTGGGATATACGCCAGAGGTATTCTGAGGACCGGCATTTGTAATGATCTGGGACCAATCCTGAGGTGGGAAGAGGCTAT
The DNA here is from genome assembly GCA_020532545.1 of Candidatus Cloacimonadota bacterium. Taxonomy (GTDB): domain Bacteria; phylum Cloacimonadota; class Cloacimonadia; order Cloacimonadales; family Cloacimonadaceae; genus UBA5456. Next base: position 63,273 of record JAJBAW010000004.1, read on the forward strand.
TTTCGAAGCTTTCAAGAATCTCGAGGACGTTTGGATCCGGAGCTCCCCACTGCAATAGGGCAGAGGTATTGCTGCTGTTTAATGCAACCACTACGCTGTGTGGTGCAAAAGCGATTTCATTGAGGACTATATTGCCCATATGGTATGCGGTGCTGCTTACATTTATGGTGCCACTGACAGAGGCATATCCAGGAGCACTGATGGTGTATTCATAGCTTTCATCTGCGTAAACTTCAGCGAAATTGAATTCTCCATTATCATTTGTACTTTCGTAGTAATCTGCATAGCCAATGAGTTCAACCATCGCTCCGGCAAGGGCACTGCCGGTGTCCGAAGCAAGGATGCTGCCGCTTACCGAAACTGTGGGCAAGGGCTGCATATTCACATTGATCACAGCCTGTTCATTTTCTTCCAGATCAAGCGCATGGGCCTGAGAGATGTAGCCATATTTGCTGAATTGCACCTCGTAAACATAGGGCAGGATGTTTGGGATCTCATAGGCTCCGGCTGCATCGGTAGCGGTAGCATAACCGGCGGCTTCTATTTCTACCAGTACACCTTCCAGGGGATCGCTATTCGCACCGGTGGTCACGGTTCCACTGAGGTTCGCTACTCCGTCCGGGACACCCAAGAACGTAGTCATCGGGAATTGACCAGTTAAAGTCCCTTCAATGAGCGGACTGGTGGGATCATATTCCAGGGAATTGCTTTTCGTTTCACGAGCTCGGTTGGTTCCGATAGTTTGACATTTGAATCTATCCTGAGAGCTGTGATTCGCTGTGTCCAGCGGTCTTTGTACTGTGATCAGCAGGTTTTCCCCATTCATATACAAGAAGGGTTCAGCGAAGGAGATAGAGACCGTGTTTTCTCCAAAGGGATAGTGTACATTCGCATCAAATACCAGGGTAGAATTGTCGCTAATAGCTACCCAGCCTGCCGAGAGATTCTCTCTGGTAGTAGTTTCCAGCCAAATTTTGGTATGCTTGTTCGCCAGATCAGCCGTGAAGTTGTTATAGAATTGGATGCCATTGATGAGGCCTGCAAAATTACCCAGTTCAGCGGGGTAGATGATCATCTGGAACAAGCTGCTCTTGAACAACATATTCACAGGAACATTAGCCAGCTCATTTCCATCCCCCACAGTATAGGTAAATTGACCGGCGGGCATGACCAGCAAGTTGATGCCATCGGTCTCGTCATTTGTGGGATTGGTGTCTCCCTGAATCACCACTTTGCCATGGATGGTGATAGGACCTTCCTGGATGGGATTCCAGTCTACTACAAAATCAATTATTTGATTCACGGCGATGGCGGGTCCGGCTACAGAGATCAGCTCGGTGGCACCGGACATAAGCTTGACAGTATAGGCGCCAGCGGCCTGAGCTGAGGTACCGGAATTCTTTATTGTGATTGTATATGCAGAAGGCACTCCCACAGTGGGGGTGACATTTCCGTGAATACTAAGCGCAGCCATATCATTCGGCTCTTTGCGAATGATATTTGAAAAGCTGACATTGGAGTAAACTCCGTTCGTATAGACAGTTCTCAAAGCCCATCTGTAGAAACCATCCGGGAAGCTTGCCCAGGCAGTATCCGTGAAGGTAGTTTCGGTGATGGTGGCAGGAGTCAGCAAAGTCCACAGGTCAGGGGCATATTCCTGTCCGGACCGAAGGCGCCAGACCTTGTATCCCATGAGGAGGCGGGATGGATTTTGCGTAGACTGTACAATGCTCTCTGCAAGATCTCTGGTAGAAATCTGGCTGGCTCTTTCTTCTTCAAAATGAGTAGCTTGCGAATCGGCCTGGCCTCTGAATACAGTGGGCATGACCAAAGGCGGGGAAGTGAGAACTAGCTGATCCGCCGGGCCGATGAAGACATCGTCAATATACCAACCGGCATAATTCACTGTGGCATTGGTAAACATTTCAAAGCGGACTTCCACATTGTGCATACCATCGTAAGCGGAAAGATCTATGATCCTTTCCTGCCAGGCAGTATCTATGTAATCCCAGCTTGGGCCCCAGACCAATGTGCCGTTTACACTTATCTGTGCATAATCACGAGGACCACTGATATTTTCCCAGCTCCAAAAGCTCATCTGGGTGTTGCCAAACCCGGATAAGTCAAGAGTTTTACTGAGATAGCTGAAGCCATTTGAATTAGTGTAGTTTGTGTTTATGGAGGTACCCCACATTCCGGTTCCGGAAGTGGCAGCATTCGGGGGCATCACGTAGCTTCCGGCATAAGACGGGTTCCATTGGGCTACATTATAGCTATCGGTATATTCCCAATCTCCTGCAGGATTTGCCCAGTCTGAGCCTGGCTCCCAATCTCCATCATTGTATTCAAAATCGAAGAAATAGCCGTTTACGGGAGTGTCGGGAGAATCCCATGTGAGAACAACAGCAGTTTCTGCATCATTCAGCGTAGCTACCACGTCCGAAGGCTGCGAGCTAAGCTCGTCCAGGATAAAAGTGCCGAAGTGGTAATCCACCGTGCCCACTTCGATAGTCCCGCTGGCAGTTTGGTATCCGGCTTTTCTGATGGTGTAATCATAGCTATTGCCAGAGAGTACTTCCTGGATCCCAAATTGCCCTACGGCGTTAGTGTTTGCGGAGTAATTCAGCGCACCATAGAGATTGATTACAGCACCACTGAGCCCTACTGTGGGGTGGTCACTGCCCACGATGGTTCCACTTACGGATACCGTGATGTATTCCTGCATGATTATATCCAGTGTGGTGGTCTGACCTTCTATAATGCTGAAGTTTATGGCTTGGTCCGCATAACCGACCTTATGCACGGAAAGGGTATGATTTCCTGCCAGCAGATAGGGTAAGCTATACTCTCCGGAAGTGGAAGTAATGCTCTGATGGTTCGTATTGGCAATTCTGATCAATACACCTGCCAAGGGAGCACCAGAGGCGGTCACTGTGCCGGAAAGCTTGCCCATACCGTTCGCTGTCATGAGGAAAGTGGTTTTGGGGAAGGTGCCAGACAAGGTTCCTGTAGCAGAGGGGTTCATTGGATTATACACATTGAAATTATCCTGTACCTTACGGGCACGGCTGCTACCCACAATTTGGGCCAGAAAGCCTTCATTGGGGCTATAAGTCTGTGTGTCCATAGGTCTAAAGGCATAGAGCACGAGATTGTCACGGAAATAGTGGAAGGGCTCTATCAAAGGGATAGTGATGGTATTTGCTCCTGAGGGGAAGCTTATCACGCCATCAAATACGAGGGTTAGAGTAGCGGGATCAATCCAGCCGTCTGCAAGATCTGCTCTATTGGTAGTGCCCAGCCAGAGTTTGATCGGTGAATTGGGAATGTCTGTGCTAAAGTTATTGTAAAAGTTTATGCCAGAAATTCGTCCAAACATAGCAAATTCATTCGGGTAATACAGGGTTTGGAACAGGCTGTTTTTGTACTGGAATTCCCAAGGCACGTGTTGGACTATGTCTCCCCCACCTATGGTAAAAGAAATTACCTCCTCCGGCTGAACCAGGATGTATAGTGGAATACTGGTATCATTCACACTGTTGACATCACCTGCCAGCACTACCTTACCCATCATTACCTGGGAACCTTCACTAACAGGGGTATAAGTAAGGATCACATTCACCGTTTCATTCGGCGCGATAGTTCCTCCAACCTGTGTAGCCAGGATTGTGCCTCCACCATCCACAATCTGAACCAAGTAGTCAGATTGAGCGGCAGTGCCATTGTTAAGCACACTTACTGTGTAATTTGAAGCGATATTCACGGTGGGAGTCACGTTCCCTTCTATAGAAATTGCTGCCAGATCGTTTTGAGAGATTTCTTCAAAGATGACGTCATCTATATACATAATCTGTCCTAAACCGGCAACACCGTGTTTGATAGCGATGTAACGCCCAAGTCCGGTATGGGCGCTGAGATGTACAGTGTACTCAGCCCAATTTGCTGTTATGGTGAGGGTTTCGGCCAGTTCAAAGGTGTTGGCATCAGTGGGATCCACGATAGTCCCGATCTGCATCTCACGGTTTATTCCACCTCTCAGCATGATCTTCACCCGGATATCGCTAAGGTCTATCGCAGCATCGATAATCGGTGAGATGAGGATCAATTCTGCGGACGCATCACCAGCATTTGAGATTTGGACGCAGTTTGGCAAGCTGTGAGGAGTATTGATGCTGGTTCTCAAATAAGACAGAGGATCAGTACTATTACGGATCTGAGACCAGCCCAGCGGGAAAAAGGGCACGCTGACAAGATCCCAATCTTCCGAGAAAGGCAAACTGTAGATGGTGGCGTCATGTCCTTCACCGGTGATGTCTATTATATGTACTTCACGGGTGATATTATCTGTAATCAAAATCTGGGCAGTGTGCAGACCTTCAGCAAGAGGGTTGTAGCTCAGGCCAAAGATCAGGTTTTGCCCAGTAGTGAGGCTGGCCGGTAGATCCGGTAGAGCCGTCAAAGTGAAAGCGGGATCGCCAGTGAGGGAGATACTACTAATCCCCAAACTGCCCCCCCCGACATTAGTAATGGTGAAATTTTGTTCTGCGTCATTAGGAATCAGCACGGTACCGAAATCAAACTCCGGTGGCGAAACCGCAAAGATAGGCACATCGCTGAGCGGATCCATGTAGAAAGTGGCTCGAGGGAAGGTGCCAGACAGAGTTCCTGCAGCTTGAGGAGCCATGGGGTTGAAGACCATGCTGTTGCTTTCCAGCAGGCGGGCACGGTTGTTCCCTACAGTCTGAGACCGGAAGTAGTTTGTGGTACTATGCCACTGGGTATCCATGGGACGATTGGCATAGAGCACCAGATTGCCCCCGGCATAGGTATAAGGAGTCTGAAGTGGGATCGTAATCGTATGCTGCCCGGCAAAGAAATCCATATTGCCATCATAGACCAGGGTTAGCGAAATGGGATCGATCCAACCACCGGAAAGGTCCTCTTCGGTGGTGCTGCCCAACCAAATCTTGATGGGCGTATCCATCACGGCAATAGCGAAGTTGCTGTAAAACTTCATAGATGTAATGGTGCCAAACATGTCCATTTCATCCTGATAATACAGGCTTTGGAATAAGCTGTTTTTGAAGTAAAATTCCCAGGGTATGCGGGCATTTTGATCACCTACGCCGATTGTGATGGCGGTGATACCCTCCGGCTGAACGAGTAATGACAGCTCTGGAGTATTATCATTTAAAGCATTTACATCTCCGGGGAGGACAACTTTCCCGTGAACACTCATTACACCCTCTTGAGTGGGAGTCCAGGGAATGCTGACGGACAGAGTCTCTGCTGCTGCTATCATAGGGCCGGCTACAGAGGCAAGCTCTGTGCCCATGCTATCCATCAGCCTTACCGTGTAGATATCATGAGGAACAGTTCCATTGTTAAAGACATCTATGGTGAAATGAGTGAGAGCACCTACGCTGGGTGTGGCGTTTCCGTGGATGGCTATCGCAGCCAGATCATCGGATGAGATCTCTTCGAACATGACATCATCAACAAAGATATTCAGAGAATTGACATCCATTCCATGACGAAAGGCAATGAAGTGTCCGTCACCGGTATAATTGTTTAACGCAATAATGCGTTCCGAGAATGCGGTGTTGGCAAAGTCCATAGTGGCAATCAACTCAAAAGTAGAAGGGTCGATCGGGTTTGTCATCACCCCAATATCCACTGTGCCATTGATGGATGAAGACCGAAGCCAGGCTTTTATCCGTATGTTATTCATAGGAATAGTCGGAGCAAATTCAGGGGATACCAGAAGAATTTGGCCAGTGAAATCGTTGAAATTAGACATTCTCACATTATTGGGAGTACTGTGGAATGGCGCTATGGTGCTGGTTACCACCATGGCTGCTGGATGTGTCGAGATTACGATTTTACCCCAATCAGCAGGTAGGGCGGGAACAGTGACAGCATCCCAGTTTTGCGCATAAGGCAAGGCTTCGATGACATTATATTCACGTGTGCTAAAGCTCCATATCGGACAGTTTGTGGCATCACCAGTCTCATTGTAAGGAATTATCTGCCAGAAATAAGTGGTATCAAAATTTAGTCTAGTACTTGGAGTGTATTCGATGACGTTTTGTAAAATCAGATTATTCTCTATATTGCTGGGCGGATTGTTTGTGCCAAGATTCAGCTTGTAGCCAAGCTGGCCTCCACCGGTGGTCCAGGCCAGCTGGGTAAAGGGAGACACCCTCGTTTGCCCATTAAGAGGGAATCTCAAAGTAGCAGGAAAGGGAGGGTCTGTGCGAGTAAGACCGGTGCTGTGAGGATTAGATGCATCGGTGCTTAAATTCATGACTGCGCCGTTACCATTGGTTTGGGCTTCAAGAATTGTGCTGGCTCCCAAGGCTAATGCCAAGAGCAAGATCAAGAATATCGTTCTTTTCATTGTTTATACTCCAATGTGTCTTTCTTGTTGTTTATCTTTATTGCCAAATATGGCATAAGGTTAAGTGGAAGATTAAAATCAACTGTTACGATCTCATAGGTCTGCGTGAGTAGGGAACAGTGCCAATCTTCAAAATACTTATTTATCAATATCTATAATATAATGCAATTTATGAGCCAAAATTAGGATCTTGCGTCTCATGGGTGGTGTGAATTCTAAAACAGGGGCTGTTCGAACCAGTTCACTCTATCGTCTCTCCCTATGGCCTTTATGCCGATGGGCTCATTTCGTAAGGAGTATAGGTTTTTCATAGAACTCGTCTGATAAATTAATAATTCTTGACAGTTACTTGCAAAAGATCATTGTGTATCAAATTTGAGAATAAATTATCTGTTATATAAAGTATCACCTACATATCAAGAACATAGCCTTTTGGCCTGAGCCAGGTTCGGTATTTGGGCTTTACTGTAGCAGAATATAAGAGAATAGAACTGTAAAACTAAGGAGAATCCATGCTTTTTACTGAGCGTCTTCCAGCTACAGTTACTTCGGCATCAGAAGAAGGTTTCGGGCATATTTATACCCGGTCTGAAAATGCTGACAGGAAAGCTGCGCCAATTCTCTTTATAGATTCAGGACATAATAGATCAACCCTATCCCGATGCATAAACCGGCATCATGTTGCCCGCACTCTGAGTAATAATCGTCGCACATTATCACTTGCTCCGCGGGAAACATGCTTCCAGTTTTGCTTCGATACAGTCCATCCTATCACAATCAGGAGGATTGCAGTCTGCCCGGATAACAAATCCATCGGTATGCACATCCATGTAAGGCTCAAACAAAACGTCAAAATCAAGTGTGATAGTTATCCCAAGCCCGCGATAGTGTGCTTGGGAGGATTATTCACTCCCTCTAAGAATCATCAATCCTTCAAAAGAAATACAACACAATTAAGGAGTATTCTGATATGAAGAAGTTTATACTGATAAGCATGGCCTTGATGCTCATTGTCGGCATGTTTGCCGATGTCATCATTCGCACCGATACATCCCTCCAAAACCAAGCCTTAAGCCTTAGCGGACGAGATCGCTCAGAACCGCTGCCCTATATCATGGATTTCGAGGGCTTCAGAAACCTAGCAGCGATCGACTGGGCTGGAACCATGTCCATTACATCCGCTCATGGTAATGGTGCCGGCTCATATGGGATGTTTAAAAAACTCACCAGTAGCAATAGAGCTGCAAATGCTGTCACCTGTCCCATCGGACCGATGGTAGCCGGTGCAGCACTGGACTTTGAGTACCGCTTTGTGAATAGCGCCGGTTTCCCAAACAACCCCGTCGGAACTACTCTGGGAGCGAATGACAAAGTTGAAATTCGGATCTCCACAGATGGCCCGCAGGGCATCTTCACCACTGTCCATACCATCAATCAGGCCAACCACGTGACTGCCAATGTTTTCACGCCTGTTACAGTGGACCTGAGTGCCTACAACACTGGCGATATCCAAATAGAATTCCTTGCCACCTGGGGATCTGGGGATTATTTTGTTCAATTCGACAACGTCGCAGTGTACGAAATTCCGACCAATCCCATCTTCGTTATTAGCCCCGATGATTCGAGCTGGGATTTTGGCGTGATACCGGTGGGCGATTCCCGGGAAAAGGAATTTACCATCTCCAACATCGGAGTAGGAACACTGAGCATTAATAGCATTTCCATCGACAACAATCCTGCTTTCTCTGTAGTAGAGCTTGAACCGATCAACCACGCTCTGGCTGTAGAAGAAAATACTACTTTCAAGGTTGTATTCAATCCCCAAGCCGCAGAAGGACCACAATCTGCAACGCTTACGATTGATTATGGTACTACCGACACGCCATACACCGTGCTAATCTCAGGAAGAGGATACTTGCCTGCCGTCCTGCCCCTTACAGAGACTTGGGAAGACGGCCAGGGCGACTGGCTCTTCGTGAACGGAGAGCAGACCAACGCCTGGCATATCGGCACTGCAGATCCTTATGAAGGCGAGAATTCGGCATACATATCTAATGACAGCGGAGTGTACAATGCCTATACTACTCACCTTGCCTCGGTTGCTCATATTTACCGTGACATTGTCTTCGATACGGAATGCATAGAATTCCCCCTTTCCTTTGCCTGGCAATGTGCAGGAGAAACACCTGATTGGGATAGAATGAGGGTTTACCTGGTAGATACCAGTACCACCCCTGTCGCAGGGACAGAACTTACACTCGGCCGGGTGGGACTAGCAAATTACAACGGACAGGCCGAATGGACAACGGGAACTATCACTCTGCCCGGAACTCTTTCCGGAACGGTAAAACGGCTGGTCTTCTCCTGGAGAAACGACAATTCTAATGGAACTCAAGCTCCCATCAATCTCGACAGCATCAGCCTGACGGCAGTCTCTGGACCAGTATTGCCTGCGAATCTGAGTTATCCTGCCAACAATCAGATCAACCTGCCCATAGAGGGCTTCCCCTTCCAGTTTAGCTGGAACATGGGTGGATCCGAACCTGATGTTTACAACCTGTATGTTGCCAACATGGCAAACCTGAGTGAGGGCTTTGACTCGGACGAGTTCTTCAGCATTGCCCAAATATTAGGAAATGTCACCAGTCCTTACAACTCTGGCAATATCTATGAATATGGTGTGAACTATGCTTGGACGGTTGGCGCTTCCAATAGTAGCTTTCCGACTGAAGTGTACCAATGGCCGCCCTTTGAGTTCAAAATTCAAGACGATCCCACCATCACACTGCCTCACGCCCAGAATTTCGATGGCATCATCATTCCTAATGGCTGGACTCAGAGCTCTAAGAATATCTGGAGCTTGTCCTCAACTGAATTGGCTGGCGGTACAGCTAATGAAATGAAGGCTAGCTGGATTAGCTACGATGGCATCACCCGCCTGGTTTCTCCTCCCATCGATACGAACGGGATCAATGGCTTCACAGTTAGCTTCAAAACCTTATTCGAAGATGATGGTGCCGGAATCACTGCGAAACTACAATACAGCCACGACCTCAGCACCTGGCAAGATACTCCCTGGAATATCAGCAGCGGTGGCGGCAATGTAAGCGGAATTCAAAATACTCTGGTCAACGGCCTGGTAGCCCAGCCCGTTACTTATGTAGCCTGGACTCTGGATGGGTTTCACCTCCGGTACAACCGCTGGTATGTGGACGATGTAAGCCTGGAAGCCATGCTCGATACTCCAGTAGTCAACATTGCTGCAGATGGCACTCTTTCATGGGCCCCAGTAAGCGGTGCAGATTCATACATCGTTGCAAGCTCTATAGATCCTGAAGGACCATTCTCATTTGTAGCCAATTTGCCGTCAGCTCAAACCTCGTGGCTTGATCCTGCCTTTGGTGCAGATAAGATGTTCTATCAGGTGATGGCATCTCCAGATACTCCCGCCAAAAATGTAGTATCACCAAACACCAGCAGAAATATTCCCTCCAATCTGCAAAGACAATAGTCTTCAAAACCCAAGGTGTTTAATAAACAAGTAAACTGTCCTTATCCAAACAGATAGTGGACATATAGTAATGGCGGAACCCCGGTTCTGTGGTTCCGCCATTTTGGTCTCACGATCCTGAACCTGGTTGATCCATGTTGTATAGTAACTAGCCGAATTATAATAAGACACATAAGGAGTCACAGCATGAAACGAATGATTTTATTTGCAATGCTTTTAGCCCTGACATTAGGGGCATTCCCGAGCCTTAGCGCTCAAGTAACAGTTACCATAGGGGAAGGAACTCAAAGCAATACCGATACTGGCGCTCCCGCCCCTTATGGCACCTGGTACAGGGCCTTTCGTCAACAGTTACTTTACAAAGCTGATGATTTCTATGCAGCCGGGGCAGGTCCCGGACTGATTTCTGCACTCGCGTTTAATGTTCAAAGCCTGGGTGACTGTTCACCCATGACAAATTACACCATTCGGCTGAAGCATACAGAACAGGAAGCTCTTAATTCCACCTTCGAAGCAGGTGAGTATACCACTGTGTGGCAGAGCGATTCCTTCATGCCCAGTACGGCCTGGAATCAGCACAACTTTGCCGTGCCGTTCTTGTGGGATGGGGCCTCAAACCTGCTCGTGGATATTAGCACTGATGCGGCACCTGCAACCTATACTGCAAATGCCCGGGTGTATTACACTTCCACCAGTTATAACAGTTCCCTGCGTTTCCAGAGTGATTCTGCCCATGGCAGCACCGGAACTATCGGCGGTACTGCTACCAATCGCTCCAATATCCGCTTTATTATGAGTGCCTTGAGCGCGGATCCTCTACTCATAGTAAGCCCTGCTGCCAAAGACTTTGGAGATGTAGTGCTGGGGCACAGCCTCAGCCAGGCCTTCAGGATGAGAAACGCTGGTGGTGGCATCCTCACAGTAAACAGCATGAGCGTAAGCGGCAGCGAGTATTTCAGCCTTATAGATCCGCCTGCCTTGCCACAGGGAATCGCCGCTGGCGAACACACTGTCTTTCAAGTGGCATATACTCCCACCGCTCCTGGAGAGCATACGGCTACGGTAACGATCACGGATAATCTCAGAGCCACCCATACGGTAGGGCTCAGTGGCCACGGGGTGGACGCCACTATCTATGAGCTAAATTACGCCCAGGGCTTCGACGAAGTAGCCATCCCAGATCTTCCTTTGGGCTGGGGTCATATTTGCGAAAGTGCAGGTACATCTGCTTACGTAAAAACCGTAATCAATTCTCCGCATTCAGAGCCCAATTGCGTGGCCATGCAGAGCTCTGCCGATATCAATGCTGTGGTTATGCTTGTTGCTCCTCCTTTGGCCACTGCCATCCCGGCGAACACACTGCGCGTGAAGCTCTGGGGTAAAGGCAACGGTTACTCTTTGAAAGTAGGCATCATGACAAACCCTGCCGATGCTGCTACTTTTACCGAGCTTCAAGCTCTTACTTTTAACTCAAACTGGACTCAATACCAAGTATCATTTGCAAACTACACTGGCGCAGGCAAATTCATTGCCTTCAAACATGCTAATAACTCTTCTGGACAGCTTGTCTACCTCGACAGTATTGAGCTTGAAATGATGGGTGCCAACGACCTTGCGGGCATTGCTCTTATCGGAAACAGCATTCCCAGCGTGGGCGCCACCACACAATATACCGTAAGTGTGCTCAATAGTGGCGCCGCCCCACAAAGCTCCTACACGGTGAAGCTTTACGACGGCAACAATGTGGAGTTTGCCAGCACAGCCGGTACTGCCAGCATAGCCCCTGGAATAGCTCTCGATGTGCCAGTGAGCTGGATCCCTGCCACTGAGGGTCTTATGAGCATTTACGGAAAAGTGATCCTTGCTGGTGACATCAATCCCGAAAACGATGCCAGCAGCCCTATATCCATCAGCGTACAAGCAGCCGGCCTTATGTCCAGCACGATCGGTGATGGAGGTGGAACTGCGCGGGTGCCACTGGACTTCTCATTTAAAAGCAGCATCTATCAAAACATCTTTTTTCCCGCAGAAATCGGGATGGTGGGAACTATCCACACGATCTCACTTTATAACCAATTTCTCAGTGCGAATCTTATCGATAAACCTGTCAAAATCTGGATGGGTATGACTGATCGGCAGAACCTGGGCGAGGGCTGGATTCCTTCCACCGCGATGAACCTGGTCTTTGACGGCACAATGGACTTTCCGGATGGAGCGAATATCATCACCTTCCCGCTGCAGCTTCCTTTTGCCTACACGGGTGGCAATCTCGTGGTGATGTTCAACCGTCCTTTGGATGGTCAGCGTTACAGCGCCAGTGATTACTTCGAAACCCAAACCGGGGTGACCGGACGTGCCCGTGAAATTCACAGTGACAGCAGCAATTACGACCCTGCCAATCTCACGGGTGGATCTTTGACGGGTGTCTTTCCCAAAACCTCACTTGCCCTTGCTCCCTTGATCGGAGATCCAGTCTTTAGCATGAATCCCGGAGCACACGATTTTGGCGAAGTGAGCCTCGGTAGCAGCCGCAGCCACAACTTCAGTGTCATGAATATAGGCGGTGGAACCTTGGACATCAATTCAATCAATATTGGCGGCAACGGCACCATGACGCTCAGCAATCTGCCCACTCTTCCGGCTGCCCTGAATACCGGAGAGACAGCAACATTTACAGTTATCTATACGCCTAATTCTCTTGGTGAGGATACTGCCACGGTGACTATTGCAGGCAACCGTGAAACCCATGCCGCAGAGCTTCGCGGAACCTGTGCGAGTAACATTACTATTGGCTCAGGAGCCCAAACTTCCCGTATTCCGATAGACTTCTATTACCAAACTTCACTCTTTGAAACCATATACCTGGCCAATGAACTGAATAATTTCAGCGGAACGATTACCGGGCTAAAACTCTACAATCAATTCGCCAGCAATCTGCTGTCCAAACCTATCAAGATCTGGCTGGGTAGCACCACGCAAACGTCCCTGGAAAATGGCTGGATTCCCTCTACAGAATTGACCCCGGTCTTTGATGGTACCGTGAATTTCCCCTCCGGCGAAAATACAATCAGCATCAACTTCCCGGAGCCCTATTCGTATCTGGATGGTGGTAATCTGGTGCTGATGATCAACCGTCCTCTCGATGCTCATTATTATAGCGCAAACGACGTCTTCAAGTGCCAGACACGCGGTGGCAATCGCTCCCGGATAAATCAAAACAATAGCACTGACTACGATCCTACAGCCCCTACCGGTGGTATAGTAAGCGGGCAATTTCCCAAAACTACATTCACCGTAATTCCTGCTAATGCAGGGCAGATCACGGGTACGGTGCTGGGCGCAGGTGGCAGCCCATTGGCAAATGTAGCTGTACAGGCAAATGTGGATATTCGCCATCAAGCGGTGGTCACCGATGCCCAGGGCCATTTCGCAATTCCTAACATATTGCCCGACAATTATGCCATTGTCTTTAGCCGTCACGGCTATGTAGATCAAACCATAAGCATCATTTTGGCAGCAGGCGAAACCGAAGTGATGGATGTGATCATGAATCCTATGGCTCAGGTAAGCATTACCGGCACCATAGTGCCAAACGATACCGCAATTGGAATTGCCGGTGCCAGGATCAAGCTCGCGGGTTATGAAGAATACAGCGCCACTTCTATTGGCAACGGTAGCTTTACCTTCCCGGCCATATATGCAAACCAGAGCTATGCTTACACTGTTTTTGCGGCGGGTTATGCCTCTAGTAGCGGAATGATAGATCTTGGTGCAGCAGACTACAATATGGGCAATATCACTCTTTTTGAAATTGCCTACGCTCCGAGGGGCGTACATGCAGCATTGAATGAAGGCCTCTATTCGGTGGAGCTGAACTGGGATGCGCCTGACCCAAACGCCATCGCTGTCATAGAAAGCTTCGAAGGAGTCTTTTTCCCACCTGAGGCCTGGTCTCAAGTAATTAGTAATGCCGGCCCTGCCAATACCCTGGGCATACTGCCTACCTGGTGTAGCTTTGGCTCTGTCAATATCTCCGGTACCGGCAACGTGGTGCCTCCCGAAGGAATCAAGCAGGTCGGCCTGCGGTGGGATCATAATCACCAGGATGAATGGCTCATTGCTCCTTCCTTCAATTGTCCGCTTGATGCGCATATGAGCTTCGATACCTATGCCCATTTTGGCTCTGTAAATGGAGATCATTACTATGTGAAAGTCTCCTCTGATGGTGGCAATAGCTGGAGTATCCTCTGGGATGCAAGCGCTCAAGTGGCAGGAGAAAACCATTATGAATATCCTGTCACGATCGATCTGGCTGCCTACGCCGGCATGGATATAGATCTTGCTTTCCAGGCTGAAGACTCTCCTTCCAATGAAGGCCTGTGGCATGAATGGTTGATCGATAACATATATGTCGGCAGTCCCAGAGAAAGCATCCGCGTTGTCCGCTCTGAAACTGAACGATATAACATAACTGGCATTGAACACAGCGGGCTTAGCCTTCCCACCAGCAGCACAAACCGAGCTTTGCTGGGATACAAAGCCTGGCGTTTGGTAGTTGGACAGGAGAATAACGAAGATAGCTGGACACCCCTTTCCGGGGACACTATTAGCACTTTGAATCACGTGGATAATGACTGGACTAGCCTGCCCAACGGTACTTACAAATGGGCTGTGAAAGCCTTATATGCCGCCGATGTGATGTCTGCCCCTGCCTTCTCCAATAGCTTGGTAAAAATTGTGGCAAACGGCACCATCGTGGGCTTTGTAAGAAGACAACAGAACAATCAGGCCATTGCCGGCGCCACAGTAACCGTCGAGGGTGGCTCGACTGCCACCACAAACAATGCCGGTGCTTTTAGCTTGAATGTGCCTGCCGGGATCTATAGTGTAAGCGCTTCAGCTCCGGGTTTCGGCACTCTTACTCAGGAAAACATCGCTGTGGCTCCCAATCAAAATACCACAGTAAACTTCATTATGATCCCTGTTTCAAACGAAGATGAGATTGTGCCCATCACCGTAACTGCCCTGCGTGGCAATTACCCGAATCCCTTCAATCCCGAAACCACTATCAGCTATGATCTTAAAGATGCCTCCGATGTACGCCTTGCAGTGTACAACGTAAAAGGCCAATTAGTCCGGAATCTGATAACTCAGGATCAGGCTGCCGGGCGTTACCGGATAGTCTTCAATGGCCGTGATGATAATGGGAATGTGCTCTCAAGTGGTATTTACCTCTATCGTTTCACTGCCGGGAAATACAGCCGTACCCGCAAAATGATGCTTATGGAATAAAGCGAAGGCCAAGCCCCAGATATCTGGGGCTTGGGTTTTGGTTTGCCCAGAATGCTTTCTGCGCCGATGGACTGAAAGAAGTCCAGACGCCTAATCAGCGGGAAGGCAACATGAGATCAAGGGCGTTGTGTTTGGCGGCAAGGTTTGAAGCAAGAAACAATGAGAATATGGGGCATAGCGCAAGTAAACGGACGTTGGTCGTTAGAGTGGGTACCCTTTCCGAAAGTGGGAAAGCCCAAAAGCTGAATAGCTCTATAGATTATGACAGATGGGTTCATATTCAGGCAGGAAAGCTGAACTGGGGAAGCCTGTTGTTGTCTGCCTTGGCATTAAGATCGATCAAGCTGAGAGGCAAGTGAGATCTGAAGCGACAGCAGGTGGCAGATGAGCCCGTATTAGTGATTAATCTTTTGCCGATGAATCTGGTAATTGCCCCCATCCTCTAAGATGATTTACAAGGGTCTCACCGCGATTACGCTTATCTTGCTATCACACGATATTGGATGTCGCTGTAAGTATCAGCTTAGACTCTCACGATAGTAAATATAAGCAATAACAGGCTGCCAGGGATTACCCAAAATAAAACGAGTAAGGGCACGACCTCTCGATCGTGCCCGCTTCTCATTTTTACGATACCTTAGATAAGCCTTTTACAGAAAGCTTATAAAGTATCCTATATTCATATGACACTATTCCATCAACATCATTTTGCGGGTATCGCTGTATTTTCCGGCAGTGAAACGATAGAGGTAAATTCCACTGGAGAGCTGGTTCCCTTTGTCGTCACGTCCGTTGAAGGTTACACGATAGCGTCCTGAAGCCTGATCTTGATTCACCAGGCTACGCACCAATTGGCCTTTGATGTTATATACGTTCAGGTGCACGTTCGTGGCGTCTTTGAGCTCGTAGCTGATGGTGGTTTCAGGGTTGAAGGGATTGGGATAGTTGCCGTTCAACCTGGTTATGGTTACAGGCATGATCTCATCTTCATTTGAAGTGGGAGTCATTTGGAAGTTGAGAGTGGTGTATTGATCTGGTGCTACGAAGATATTGTCGTAGTTTAAGGGTTTGTAACCTTCTGCGGTGGCTGTTACTGTGCAGATTCCGACCGGTACGACCAAGATATAGGAACCGGCACTGTTTGTTGTGGCGGAAAATCCACCTTCTGTGGTAATGGTGGCACCAGCAATAAACTGGTTGTCACCTTGCCTTCTCACATTGCCTATGATGGTGCCAGTCAACAATTCTTTGACTATTGTATTTGAGAGAACCGGGGTCGACATCACATCGGCGGTGTACACGGCTTTCACAGCCCATCTGTAAGCGCCATCTGGAAGGGTATTCCAACTGCTGTCCACGTGGTTTAGCGTGCTGATCAAATCATCGGAAACCGGGACCCAGAGAATCTCGCTATTTTCCTGCCCTGCCACAAAACGCCAGGCTTTGTAGCCGATCATTTCACGATTTGTGCTGTGGGCAGGATTGCCGCCACTGGTTTTGGCGATCTGTGCTGCGGGCTTGCTGGAGATTAGCTGGGAGTTGGCAAAGCGGATCTGGTCTCCGGAATTGCCGATTATGAGATTATCGATGAACCACACATACATCAGGCCAAGATACTCTGGAGAACCAAGGGCGTGGAAGGCAAGCTTTACCTCCATCCCAGCATAGTCTGCCAGATCGATGACGATGGGGGAAACGTATTGGTTTTGTCCTGGCGGGAGAGCCGTGGCATCCCACAACACAGTCCAGCTATTGCCAGCATCGGTGGAGATCTTTACATAGTAATGATCGTAATATTGGGAACCGTATTTGGCATAAGTGTCAAAGACAAACTGGGCATCGGGTGGGCAAGTGAAAGCAGGAGTGAGCAGCCATTCGTCCTGAGGGGAATCATCCCACCACAGTCCAGCTTGTTTGCTTCCCTGGCTGGGCTCTATTATCAGGCCTCCAGTCAGGAAGACGGTACTGACACTGCACCAGGTGGGTAAGACGCCTCCGTCATGGGGCGGATTGGCATTGGTGATGAACCGAGACCAACCGCTGGGCGGGAAGACGGTTCCCTCGAAGCCTTCAGTGTTTTCATTGACGTTTGGGTCCGGTGTATTCCAGTTGAGATTGATGCCGTTGAAGGTAGAATTCTCGGCTGCAATCAGGGAGCTGGGCGGGTAGGCAATTTCGGAAAGCGTGATATTGCCCATGCTGTAGTTTGCTGCACCCACATCAATGCTTCCAGAGCTAAGGGCATAGCCCGGGGCAGAAATGCTGTATGTGTAGCTGTGGTTTGCGAATACAGTGGGAATGGTGAAGCTGCCATCGTTTGCAGAGCTCACACTGTAGTTTTCATAGCCTGTGAGGTTGATATCGGCTCCGGCAAGGCCAGATCCGGTATTGCTGGCCAGGATACTGCCGTTCACATTTACCTGCGTCAGGATGTTCATGCTTACGTTCAGTACCTCAGTTTCATCTGTATCGATAGTTACAGTAGCGGTAAAATCGAGATAACCATGACGGCTGAAGGTGGCGGTGTAGGTACCAGGCAGGATATACTGGATGTGGTATTCGCCATTTGCATTGGTATTGCCCTGATAGGAGGTATCATTGAGACTGATCTGGACACCGCCAAGGGCTTGATTGCCAGCTCCGGTGACCGTACCCGTGAGATGACCCACATATCCTGAAATACCCAGGAAAGTAGTCATCGGGAAAGAGCCGGAAAGCTGCGCAGCCGTAGGCGCAGGAGGCGTAGCAGGATTGTATGTAGCAGTGTTACTGAAGATTTTACGAGCTCGGTTTATCCCTCTGGTTTGTGATCTGAAGCGATCGTATTGGTGGTGAATGCCAGCTTCAAGGGGTCGCAATACTGTTACCACCAGATTTTCCCCATTCAGATACAAATAGGGCTCAATAAAGGGAATCGTGATAGTGTTTTCCCCGGCGGGGTAGTTCAGAGGCCCATCAAAAACCAGAGTGTGATTACTATCCGCAGGTATCCAACCTGTGTACAGATTGTTCAGCGCAGTGGTACCAATATACACCTTGGTAGGGATATTGCTAAGGTCTGAGACGAAATCGTTGTAAAATTGGATACCGCTCAGGAAGCCCATGTAGTTACCCAATTCCTCAGGATAATACAGAGCCTGGAAGAGGCTGGTGTTATAGTACATATCTACAGGGATGCGGGCCAGAGAGGACCCATCACCCACAGTGTAACCATATTGTCCAGAAGGCAATACAATTAAGTCCAGAATATTGCTATAGTCATTTCCCTGAATAAGATCACCGGGCAACACCACTCTAGCCCGGATCTGCATATCACCCGCGGTAGCAGGAATCCACATTACAGTCACATTGATTTCCTGGTTCGCGGCAATATTGGGGCCAAAAATCGAGGCCAGCTCGGTAGTTCCGGAGTAGAGCTTTACAGTATAAGCACCAGCAACTTGCGGTGAGGTTCCAGTATTCTTGATCTGGACCACGAAGTTTGAAGGAGATCCTACCGTGGGGGTGGTATTGCCAATGACTGTAAGTGCAGCTAGGTCATTGGGCATTCTTCGCAGCATATTGGAGAAGGCAGGATTGGAGAGCAGGCCTTCCGCATATACTGTTTTCACCGCCCATTTATGGTGACCATCGGGCAGAGTATTCCAGCCGGCAAACACAAAGGTGGTATCGTTAATAGGAGTGGTGGTGATCTGAGTCCACAGGGCCTGATTGAGTTCCTGACCCTGCATCAGTTTATAGACATGATAGCCCACTGGGATACGGCTGGGCGGAGCATCGCTTGCGCCCCGTCTTGGGGCTGGTGGCATCGTCTTGCTGAGGCCTACTGCCATGAGTGCAGCTTCAGATTCACTGAGGCCTTTCAAGGCAAGTGGCACTTGGGGTGAAGCACTGGTGCTCATCAAGGGCTCAGCTTCAACAAGCTGCACATCATCAATGTACCAGCCTGCATAGTTTACCACGGTGCTGGCATACATCTGGAATTGGATGGTCACCTCTGATAAACCGCTAAAGTTGTTAAGATCAACGATGCGTTCCCGCCATTGTGTGGCGGCATAATCCCAGGAAGGGCCCCAAACCACTGTGCCATTTACACTCACCTGTGCATAGTCCCAATCTCCAAATATGCTTTCCCAACTCCAGAAACGCAGTTGGTTAACCCCGAGGCCGGCTAAATTGAAGGTTTTGGTGAGGTAATTGAAGCCTCCGGAATTGGTGTAATTCGTGTTTATCCTGGTCCCCCACATTCCGGTTCCGGAGTGTGCCGTAGGGGGCGGAATAAGATTGTCTTCTAAGTAAGTAGGATCCCAGTTTGCTACATCATAGCTGGAGGTGTGTTCCCAATCACCCAGCGGATTGATCCAGCTTGAGCTGGCTATCCAGCCGCCATCATCACCTTCAAAATCGAAGCTCAAGCTGTTCCCGGTTTCATTAGGGGCTTGCCAAACAAGGCTTACCAAGGTTTCGGCATCATTCAGAGTGGCAGTTACGGCAGTAGGTGGCAGGTTGAGCTCATGCATTGTAAGTGTTCCCATGTCGTAGTTTGTACTTCCCACATCGATGCTGCCGCTCCGGGCATAATATCCGGCTCGGACGATGGAATATTCATAGGTATTTCCGGAAAGCACGTTGGGAATGGTGAAATGACCCAGGGCATTGCTCGTAGCAGTATAATCCATAACCCCCATCAAAGTTACGATAGCCTCTGAGAGACCTTGATCAAGGTTATCATCACCCACTATGGTACCATTTACGGATACTGAGCTGGAGGGCGACATTTCGATATTGAGTATGGTATTTTGATTTTCCACGATTGTGAAAGGCAAGTTTAGATCTTCATAGCCCAGCTTATGAACAGTCAAGCTGTGATCCCCTTCCAAAAGGTAAGGGATGCTGAATTCGCCGCTGACAGAGCTGGTGGCATTGTGAAAGCTATCATTGACCTGAATATTCGCCCCTTCCAGGGGGATGCCGGAGGAAGTAACCGTTCCGGATAGAGTTCCCATACCTTCCACCACGAAGATGAAAGTGGCTTTGGGGAAGGTACCGGAAAGAGTGCCTACGGCTGAGGGTGCCATGGGGTCGTAATAGACGGAATCACTTTGCAGTTTGCGGGCACGGTTTGTACCCAGGGTTTGCGCCTGGAAATCGTCACTGGAGCTGTAATACTGCGTGTCAAAAGAGCGTAAGGCATAGAGCACAAGATTGCCCTCTGTATAATCGAAGGGCAGCTGCAAAGGCACCGTGATGGTATTCTCCTGGGAGGGGAAATTTAAGTTGCCATCGTAAACCAGAGTAAGAGTATTGGGATCTACCCACCCTGAGGAAAGATTTTCCAGCAGGGTGGTTCCCAGCCAGAGCTTCACCGGTATATTGGAAAGGTTGCTGACGAAGTTGTTAAAGAATTGAACGCCAGTGATCTGACCAAATATATTTATCTCATTTTGATAGTAGAGGGTTTGGAACAAGGAGTGCCTGTTGTAGAATTCCCAGGGGACACCTGAAAGCTGATTCCCCTCACCCACTGTAATGCTAACCACGTTTTCTGGTTGTACCACCAGGCTCATAGGCAAGGTTTCATCGTTCATACTGTTTACATCACCAGCCAGAACTACTTTGCCAATAAGAGACATCGGTCCTTCGGTGCTGGGAGTCCAGGCAATCTGCACTGGCAGAGTTTCTCCTGCTGCGATCAGAGGGCCCATTTGTGAGGCGAGCTCCGTGCCATCGCCAGACATCAGCTTTACGCTATATTCACTTTGAGGAGCTGTGCCATTATTGAACACGTCAATCGTGTAGGTGCTGAGAATACTTACACTGGGGGCAGCATTTCCGTTGATCGCCGTAGCCGCCAGATCATTGGGAGCAATCTCCTCAAAACTGAGATCATCAATGTAGATGGTTCTGGCTGGGGAGTTTGAAGCATGACGAAAAGCGATGTACCTGCCGGTACCGGTATACTCAGAAAGTTCCACCACATATTCGTGCCAGCCAGACAGCACACTCAGCTCTTCCGCCAGTTCAAAGGTGGCCGGATTATTGAGATCCACGATTGTGCCGATCTGGAGCCTGAAATTCGTCCCGCCTTTGGCCATAAGCTTTACCCGGATGGAGCTGATATCTACACCGTCATCGATCAAGGGTGAAATCAAGATCAGCTCTGCAGCGGGATCGCTGCCATTGGAAAATTGCACACAGTTTGGCGCAGAAAACGGCGCAGAGCTGCTGGTGCGCAAATAGCTGTTTGTGGCGCTGCTATTTAGAATTTTGGACCAACCCAAGGGGAAATCCGGGATCGAGACATTATCCCAGGTTTGCAGTATGGGCAGGGCATAGATGCTAGGGTCAAAACCTGTGCCACTGAGCTCTACAGTATGGGTCTGGCGGTTAGTATCGTCCACAAGGCTTACTATGGCACTATGCTCACCAGCGGCTGTGGGACTGAAGCTGAGCGTGAAGGTGGCCAGCTCTCCGGTATTCAGGGATACTGGCAAAGCAGGTAATTCGGATAAGCTGAAAGCAGCAGCATCATCGCCACCGATGTTGATGCTACTCAGGCCCAAAGTACCGCCTCCGGCATTGGTGATAAAGAATTCTTGCGCTGCACTTTGTCCCAAAATCACCTCACCAAAGTTCCGTTCCAGCGGATTCACGATAAGCACTGGATCCGGGCTAAGGGGAGTCATCATGAAAGTAGTTTTGGGGAAGGTGCCGGAAAGCGTTCCTGCGGCCGATGGCGCCATGGGATCGTAAACATTGGAATCGCTTTGCAGTTTGCGGGCACGGTTGTTGCCCAGGGTTTGGCCCAAAAAGTTGTTCTCGGCACCATAATCCATAGTGTCCAGCGGACGCAATGCATACAGCACCAAGTTGCCACCGGTATAGCTAAAAGGTACTTGCAGAGGCACCGTGATGGTATTGGTCAGATCTGGGAAAGTCAAGTACCCCTCGAAGACCTGAACCAGGGTGTTCGGGTTGATCCATCCAGCGGAGAGGTCTTCCAGCATGGTAGTGCCCAGCCACAGCGTTACCGGCATATCAATCAGCTCAGTACTAAAGCTGTTGTAAAAGCTGATGGCGGTGATATTGCCAAATGTACCTATTTCCGTGGGGTAATAAAGAGTCTGGAAAAGAGAGTGTCTATAATAGAATTCCCAGGGTACACCCACATTCAGATTGCCTTCCCCGATGGTGATGCTCATCATGCCTTCGGGCTGTACGTTGATAGGTATAGGGCTCGTGGCATCATTGCCGGGATTGATATCGCCGGGCAAAATCACCTTTGCGTAGATGCTCATGGGTCCCTCTGTAGTGGGAGTCCAGGTGAGTGCCACATCTATTGTAGCTCCGGCAGCGATGCTGGGGCCGGGCACAGAGGCAAGTTCTACGTTGTTGCCGTCGTATAGCTTTAACGCATAGCTGTTTTGCGTAGCCGTGCCGTTGTTGTACACGCTCACAGTATATTGTGTGGCAGTGGCTACGTTGGGCGCACTATTTCCGGAAAGAGCACGGGCCGCAAGGTCATTTGCACCCATCATTTCAAACTCTACGGTATCCACATAAATGATCTGACCCATAGCATTATTGGCATGCTTGAAGGCAATGAATTTTCCCGTGCCGGTATAGCTGGTCAGAGAAACCTGATACTGGGCCCAGGCTGAGGTGAGGGTGAGAGTTTCGATCTCGGTGAAAGTGGCCGCGTTGGCAGGATCTGTCATCACGCCTACCTTCAAAGAGTAGTTATTGCCTTTACCCCACAGCTTCACGCGTACGTTGTTGATCGGGATGGCACTTGCCAGGGGCGGGGCAATCAGCATGGCGATGGTATTTATATCGACGGGGTTGTAGATACCCACGCAGTTTGGTGCAGATTGCGGAGATGTAGTTAAGGTCTTTACATATCCGGTAGTGGCCGTAGCCTGGTAAATACTGTTCCAGCCCATGGGAAGGGCCGGGATACTTACTGCATCAAAGTTTTCAGCGTGGCTGAGTTCATAGATGGAAGTATCCACACCGTGTCCGCTAAGTGCTACAGTATGGCTTTGTCGAAGATTGTCTGTAATGTGGATCGTAGCGGCAAAATCACCTGCCGCGGTGGGGGTATAGATTGCATTAAAATCAAGGTGGGTTCCCAGGCCAAGTTGTATCGGCAGAGTGGGCAAATCTGCAAGGCTGAACTGGGTGTTGCCGCTGATGTAGATGTTATTTATCGTCAGGGTACCGCTGCCAGCATTCATCACTCTGAAGGCTTGACTGGCTGTGCAGCCCAAAACCACATCACCAAAGTCCTTGGTGGCAGGGCTTACTACAAATACAGGGTCAGTACTGGGAGGGCTGATGATGAAGCGGATATTGGAGCGATTCATAGAAGTAGCACCGGTGGTTCCGGTGCTGCCATTGGCAGTATCACTCTGGAAACGCAAGGAGCTATTATAGCCCATAGTGCTATAAGGGGATAACGCATTATGGGCGTAGCTTCCTGTAACTATATCGGTGCTAATATCTACAAGTAAGTTTGCTGTGCCGTCCCAGAGGAAAGGCAGCATAAAAGTGTGCAGGTTCCATCCTGTGGTGGGCATAAACTCATTGCTCTGCCACACTGTAGTATATTCGCCAAGTTCGAATGTGGTGCTAAGAGCTTCCTGATCGGTAAGTTTCAAGCGAATGGTGTAATTCGTCATGGGTGTGCTGGTATCCAGATCCTGCACATTGAAGGAAAGTGCAGAAATCAGTCCGGGAGCAGCACCCGCGGCAAGGAAATCGTCGGCTCTATAAAGCAATTGCTGCCGGAAGGCCTTGTACCAAGTGCCATAAGGGGCAGGAGCGCCAGTAGTGGTATTGGTGTCGGTACCATCACCTATGGTGATCTCCACTCGTGCATTGAGGCTTGAGAATACTCCTAATACCAGAATTAAGAGCATCGTAAACAGTAGGGTTCGTTTCATCATCGTGACTCCTCTTTAATTTAAATATGTTACTGAGTCCCCGTGCAATTCACGGGGTACAAGAACTTCCGCAGACATTCTTCCTCATTTGTAGTACGAGTCCTTGTGAGTATGGCCCGCACTGCAAGTGGGGACAAGATGCCAGCCATGAGCTGTTCACCTTAATCAAGTTTGTATCTAAAGTCCACATCATCAAATCCCCACCCCCGGACGAAACCGGGGGTGGGCCTTGCCTGCGGGAGATCCGCAGGGTTGCTTATTAGTATCTACCACGTGAAGCTCGGTCTGCTTCATCTTGTCGCAGTTGTTGTTGCAAGGAGAGAGCTTGTGGAACTATGGTTCTGGTGCTTCCAGTGCTGGCGATTACCCTGTAGAACTTCTTGCCGGTGGCAGAAGAACTGTAGGTATTTGCAGCTATTGTGGCTACCAGGGTGTATGGACCTTCAGGGGTATCCGCAGTATGGATCTGGTAATTGGTGGCATAGGGGATTTTACCCCAATTCAAGGCCACGTTGTTGCCATTTCTGCTAATTGTGACCACGGGCTGATCCAGACTTTCGGGAGTGTAAATGGGAGGACCTACGAAGTCATCCACATACAAGTACCAATTGTAGGCACCCATATAGCGTACGGCCAGGTAGATTATGGCATCGCCATAGCTATCCAGGTTGTAGCTCTTTTGGACATAAGCAGACATTTGCCCGGTTCCACTATCGATCATGGTGAAAGAGGCAGGATTGGTATCGGTAGTGGAGATCAAGACCTGCCAGGGATCATTCTCAGAGGCAGAGTAGCTTCTCATCCAGAAACTGATATTATCAGTAGTGGCAGAAGTAACTTGCAGCGGAGGTGTGATCAACCAGTCATCATTAGCCAGTGACTCGGTTTCGTATTGTACACGTGCTGCATAACTGCCGGTATGAGGATTAGCGGCTTGGGCGATCCATTGATTAGTACCGCCATCGGCATTGATCACAGTCCAATTTTCGGGGATTACTCTGCCTTCGAAGCCTTCAAAGAGGATTCCTTCCTGGTAGATATTGAAGCTCAGGTTTTCAGATACGTTGTTGGAGGGAACTACATCGCTGGCCAACACAACCTCAGCATAGATCTCAAGTGCACCAATCGCACTGGGAATCCAGGTAAGTGCTACGGCTTTATTAGCATCAGGGAGCAGCTCTTGCGAGATGGTTTCACTGGCCAGAACGGTGCCGCCATTTGCATTCTTCAAATAAACGCTGTACTCGTTCTGCGCCATAGTGCCGTTGTTTTTCACGGTTACGGTGTGCGTTACCTCGGTATTTTCGAAGGCATAGTCTGTTCCGGTAAGAGATACCATAGCCAGGTCGTTTGGTACCAGCGCATCCATCTGTACGTCATCAATATAGATGCTACGGTAGGTTCCGCCCAAGCCATGCTTGAAGCAGATGTAAGTGTCGCTGCCGCTGTAGCTGCCAAAGGGCACACTATAGACTATATGACTGCTTGTGAGATTAAAGGAAGCCAACTGAGTGAAGGTTCCGCTTCCGTTCACAGCATCCACAGTACCTACGAGCAAGGTATAGCCTGCCCCGCCACGGGCGGAGAAGCTGAGCTTGATCGTATTCATGGGCACTGTGATTTCCGGTGTGATCAAACGAATATCTGCACTCAGGTCATTGCTATTGGTTAATTGGATGGAATTGGGTTGGCTTACGGCATAGGTATTGCTGGCAAGGCTGATGATGCTTACATAGGAATTGGTGGAGCTTACATAGCCAGTCCAGTCCGTAGGCAGAGCCGGTTCCAGCACAGCATCGAAGTTCTCGCTGTAGGGCAATTGGGTGATGCGAGGATCATCCATGATGGTGAAGCTGAAAGCAGTTTCCTGCACGACTTCTCCTGCGCCATTGCAGGCCATCACTGTCCAATACCAGGTTTCACCATAATTATACGTAAGCGGGTTTATATCAGCCCGGGTGGGATCAAAGCTGGTATCGGCGATAAGATCCCAAAAATGACTATCTGTAGGGTCATCTGCATTTTGGGACATATAGACAATGTAATACTCAGCATATCCCCCCGTCACGGCAGGGGTCCAAGTAAGCTGGAAGCCTTCCAGAGGCAGATCTCTAGCTCCATCGGCAGGGCCAGTGAGGGTTACAGGATCTGGAGCGCCTCCGGGGATATCGCAGAATTGCAGCATGATATTAGGATAGGCTGATACGCGGTCTCCATCGGGAGCTGAGGCCGGATCAGGATTGTAGGAGTCATCTTGAATCCTGATGCTTACAGGAGTAAGAGCACTTGTAGTATAGAAATAACGGCCTGAACCATCGTAGCCCGAAGTATTCTCATCCACGGCAATTACGAGATTATCACTATTGTTATAGATGAATGGAGTTTGCAGGGTTATTTCGATCCAACCTGCAGTGGCTGGAATGCTCACATTGCCGCTATAGACTTCAGTAAGCTCTGCCAGAGGAATCCAGCTTGAACTGTTTACAAACTGGGAAGCGGAGCTATGTCCCATATACACGATCCAATCACTGGTATTGGTGCCTACGCCAGCGCCATTCCAGTAATAACTGATCTTTTCAATACGTTTATCAGCCATATTGAGGGAAGCCTGGGGATAGATGCTCTGAGAGTAGGTGTAACCATAATAAGCATTTACAGGCAAACTATTATCTGCCATGCCATCTCCGATCACCACCAAGCCTTCCGGCACAGTCTCGAAACTAAAGACCGCACTGGCTGCAGCATCACCGTCATCATTGTGGGCTATTACCTTCCAATAATAAGTAGTGCCGAGAGCCAAGGGGCCTACCACCTCATGCGAAGGAGCAAGCTCTGTGGCAATGAGGGTCTGGGGATCTGCATTGGTATCCAGATAGACCTTATATGAGCTGGGAGTTCCACCCGTAAGGGCAGGAGTCCAGGCCAGAGTAAAGCCTTCCACGGGGAGCATGGTTGCTGCATCAGCAGGGCTCACGAGGGCAACAGGGTCGGGGCGTCCCGTGGGAGTTTCGCGAACCAATACGTTATCTACGAAGAGATCGTTATCTCCATTGTCACCTATTGTAGATTCACCGTAGAAAGCGATGTACTTTTCTCCGGAATGGCCAGTAAGATCGATGATGATTCCGGTTCCAGTATGGGGAATAGCATTGAATACATTCTCCGATCCGCTGTTGTTCCACTCTTGCAGGATCGTGGCATTGCTCATACTGGGCGTATCGCTGATGAGGACGATGAATCTATCGTCTGCTTGCGCCGCAGGATTATCAATGGCTGTGCTACTATTGAATTTGGTGAGGCCGAGCTCAAATCTGAGTTCATGGCCATCCGCAGGAATAGCGATGGGCGGAGTGACGAGCCAGCCATTACATGTACTACCATAGATATTGATCTTGGCAGCGTTGTTTCCAGTAGGCCCATTCAGCCAATTCCCTCTGACCCACAGAGCGGCGGTGCCGGTGGGGCTGGGATAGAAACCATTGAGCTGAGTCCATTTCAGAGGCGGGAAGGCCTGCGAACTGCTGGTACCAAAATCTACCAGATAAGGCAGAGCGTAGATGGTGGGATCACTCATCACGGTGAAATTGCGCACAGCGCTGGCTAAACCGGGACCGGCGGTATTGGTAGCAACCACTTTCCAGTAGTAGGTGCCGCCCCAGGTAAGAGGAGTATTCACTTCAAAGCTGGTAGTGCTGCTGCTGCCGATTAAGGTGCTGGGATCTGCGTTTTCATCCAGATAGATATTGTATCCGGTGGGGATGCCACCGGTAGGCTCTGCAGTCCAGGTCAGCTTGGGGAAGCGCGTCTGGTTTGTGGCTGCATTTGTTGGAGCAGTGAGGGTGGGAGCACCAGGAGTTACAGGGCTGATGTCCGGCCCGATCACGTGATCTACATAAATGCCTCCAGATGCTGTTTGAATGGCTGTTTGGAAGCCGAGATAGTAGCTTGCGCCGCTGATGTCGCTCAGATCAATGCTGATCGGCTGCCAAGTATTAATGGCATCATAAGTGATCTCATCGCCGATCTGCTCCCAGTTTGTACGATCTTCGGAGTAAACCACCTGCAATGCTTGTGCAGTGGTGGAGGCACGGGTATAGAACTCTATCGTGCTGCTACCTTCACCGATACTCAGCAACGGGGTTGAGAGCAGGTACGCAGCGCTGGTAGAAGTGAATTTATAGGCAGAGGCCGTACCCTCGAAGAGGGGAACTGTCGTGTTGCGGCTCCAGTTTCCGGTATTGGCCCATCCGAGAGGCGGGAAGCTTGTGGCTTCAAAACCTTCGGCCAGTTGATTTAAACCAGGGGTATGGAAAACCCAGGTGGGGCAAGAGTCATCTGGACCAAAGGCATTGATGGGCAGTACCTTCCAGTAATAGCTGCGGCCTTTGATCAAACCGGTGCTCTGATACTGCAGAGCTGTACCTTCATATACCAGGTCTTGATCATCAAAATAGCCCGTTTCGTTCATATACACTTTGTATCTCATAACGGTTTCACCAGTGCTACTTGGAGCCCAGGTAAGCACAGGATTCACCAGCACGGTGCTGCCATTGAGCGGGAATACTGCTGTAGCAGGTTCAGGTGCCGTGGGGTCCGGGATTCTAATGGTGATATCATCCACGTAGATGCGGAATTGATTCGCCGCGCTGTAAGCATGCCAGCCCAGGTGGTAAGTGCCGGTGCTGGGAACAGTAAAGCTGGCCAGGGCATCGGTATAGCTAATGAAATTGATGGCATCATCCACGAATACCTGGGTGCCAAAATCGGCAGGCTGGGTGCCAGTGCCGAGCATTACTTCTAATTTCTCTAACCAGGAAGCGGAGCCACCCCGATACTTGAATTCAAGGGCATAGACTGTGCCAGCCTCAAGCTCGATAGCAGGGCTGATCAGCCAGTCATTCAAGGGCAGTGAACCATTGAATGCGATACTGGCGGAGTTTGGTGCAGAATACGGGGCTATGTCATAAGAAGCCCAGAAGGCAGTGTCACTATCCACATTGATGCTGCTCCAACCCAGGGGTAAATCAGGGGCGGTAGCATCATCAAAATCCTGGGTGTGTGGGAAGTTGCTGATGGTGGGATCAAAGCAGATACCGCTGAGCGAGATTTGCACGGGACCGGCATTACTGCTGATCGAGACCATGCCGGTATGATTTCCTGCGGCCTCTGGAGCATAGTTCACCGTGAAGCTGACGCTTTCGCTTGCGGGAACAGTAACCGCAGCAAAGGCTTCTGCCAGGGCAAAGCCGACGCCGCTAACACTTAAGCTGTTTATTATCAAGGGGGCACCACCGGTATTGCTGATGGTGAATTCCTTGGAACTTACCGTATTGATGATTTGGGTATCAAAGTCCCAAGCATCTGGATTTACGTAGACGATGGGGAGGGAAGGCATTTCACCAAATTGCATTCTGATGTTGCCGATTCCGTACACACGTGTACCATTACCGGGAGCAGCGGGATCGCAAGGCACAGTGCTCGTACGCTGTACGCGCAAGCCTCTATTGATGCCAGACATGCCGGTGCCATAGAACTTTCCAGAGCCAGCATTGCCAGGACTTGTCTCGTTCACTGCGATCACAAGGTTGTCCGAGTTATTATACACAAAAGGTGCCGTGAGGACTATTTCAATCCATCCTGCGCTGGCAGGGAGCGTGAGCTCGCCACTAAATACTGGGGATAAATTTCCCACCGGAATCCAATCCGTAGTGCTGGCGAAGACAGTTTTATTGGTGTGCCCCATGTAAATAGTCCAGTCCTTACAGTTGGTTCCTATCGAAGTACCGTTCCAATTGTAATACAGCTTCTCGATCCGCTGTCCGGAGATATCGATCTCATTTTGCAGATACAGGGTCTGCGAGTAGTTGTAATTTACGGCAGGATTCAAGGGCAGATACATATTGGTTACAGTGCCATCTCCGATCATGACGAATCCTTCGGGAATAGTAGAAAAACTCCACACCGGGCAGTTAGTGTTGTCCCCTATAGTATTGTAGGGAACTACCTTCCAATAATAGGTTTCACCGCGGGTTAAGGGACCGGGGTTGTAAGTGAATACATTACCCAGGTCGGTGCCATTTACGATGTTGTTGGGAGGATTGTTGGTGCCGAAAAATAGTTTGAAGCCATCGGGGACACCGCCACCATTGGCCCAGTTCAGGCTTGCGTTAAGTACTACGTTTATAGCCTCATTAGCCGGGCTTACCAGCAGAGCTGGATTGGGTGGAATGGTAGGAACAAAGGCTGCCATATCGAATTTCATATTGGCCCGTTTGTCAGAAAGAGTGCCGGTAGCATTTGTGCTGGCATCGGCACTATCACTGACAAAATAAAGAGCCATATTTGTTGCCGTGCTGTAATATACGCTGGCGTTAGCGGAATAAGCTCCTGTGGTATCACCATAGTATACTTCCACTACCAGGTTATCTACCCCATTCCAAGGGAAGGGTGTGTCAAACACATGGGTATTCCAGCCTGTGGCAGGAGTGTAGGGATTTGCACTCCAAACCTGGGTGAGGCCGGTTACAAAGGTATCATTAAGGACACTTTGCGTGGTATGACCCAATTTGATGGTCATCGGACTGGCATTCACGTCATTGAGAAAATCAACGTTGAAAGCCAGGGAAGTGATATTCCCAGCTCCACCACCGGCATCATTCAGCTCATCGACCGTGACCAGATACTGGTCACGCTCATTCTTGTAATAATTAGCGTAGGGACAAGGTGAACTGCTGCTACCATTGTAGGTTGTTCCAGTGCCGATCACCACTTCCGCGGCAAATAATCCCAGCGTCAGCACCAGGATGCTAATGAGTAGTATAAACTTCTTCATCTCAGAATACTCCTTTATTTAGATGTATTTCTTTTGAAGGGTTATTGGTGTTAACTAAACGGCAAATAGCACTCCATAGCCCAATGAAGGGCACTGGGGAGATTTACCACATTTAATCTTGATGGTTGGTTTGGTACTCAGTTCAGGAAAGAACTGCTTTTTGTGCAGATGAATTTGCCGGCCAAGTGAGTCGCAAACCTCTTGATTTTGAAAGCTGAAAGCTAAGGTGAAGCTCTTCCGGAAGCATTTTCCCCACGGTTTTGGCGATAATGTGCGACGATTATTACTCAGAGTGCGGGCATTATGGTGCCGGATTATACTTCGTGATGGGATTGGTATGAATGTTTCTAATTTGATGAAGAAAGTGGGCGCGACTGATCCGTATGTGTTTTCAGGATGCTGGCAAATATGCCTGCAAGATCCTTTAGGTTCCGCAATGGCGGCAGGCAGCACAGGCTCAGATAAAAGCCACATGAATATTATCGCTTGCATCTATACAAACTCCAGGGCCGGTTTTGATACCTAAATCTGCTAAAGCCGATAAGCTGAAAATGCCGTATGTCAAATTAAGCATTTTTGCAATCCGTCTTTTGCCAATGGCTTGCAGGATCATATTCATTATAAACTCCCTGTATATTATTTCTGAATGC
>JAJBAW010000044.1 GCA_020532545.1 Candidatus Cloacimonadota bacterium
ATCAGCGTGGAGATAAACCCCACGCTGATGAGCAAGAGTTTTTTCAATAGTCTGTAAGGACGGTAGATTGGTAAGAGTCAAAGTGCTCTGGGAAAGTAATCACCAGATCAGCTTTGTCGATGGGTGCATTGCCATGAGGGCCTATGTTGTTTTTGAGAGGCGCATCCACATTCACCTGCATGGTGGCAACAAGCT
The DNA here is from genome assembly GCA_020532545.1 of Candidatus Cloacimonadota bacterium. Classification (GTDB taxonomy): domain Bacteria; phylum Cloacimonadota; class Cloacimonadia; order Cloacimonadales; family Cloacimonadaceae; genus UBA5456. Next base: position 196 of record JAJBAW010000044.1, read on the forward strand.
TGAATTTCTTCAGACTATTGCCGATATCAGGATTGTCATTGAAAGAAGGGAAGGTGGTACGTTCGCTGGTCAAAAGATAATAACCATCAGCGATCATATCAGCTGGGAAGGTCTTGCTATAACCATCTGCGGCTGAAAGGATAACTGTGCTGTAGCCTTCATAGCCTTGCAAGAGGTCGCTCAGTTTGATAGCCGCTTCTTCTTCGCCATTCCAATTTGTAACAGTGTGGGTGGCAAGAGCGCCCAATTCCTGGGGCACAAAATCTTCCGCAGTGCCGCTGACTCCGATCTGACGATAAAGCCGGACCTGAGCCGCATTCTTCACTCTGAAAGCGCTGGGCATAGTTTCGCTATCGAACCAAGTGCGTCTGTTGTCCGAAGGAACCAAGTAGCCAGTCTTAAAGGTGCTCCATAAAAGGTCATAGCCGGCATTTACGGAGCTACGGGGAGACCAGCCATCACTGCCTACAATCTCATAGGCATACAAACTGCGGTAATCGGTGTTTTCGGTGTCTGTAGGATTGGTGATCGCAGCAGCATCTGCGATGGTAAAGAATTGATCCAGGGAGTAGCCCAGGATGTCCAGATCAGTGCCTTTGTCCTTATCACTACAGGCGGTGAAACCAAGCATCATGGCGAGGGCCACGAGCATGACTAAGTACTTTTTCAAGGTATTAAACCTCCTTTTTATTTTGGAGGCAGACGGAGCTCTTCCGTAAGCCTTTCCAGCGGGAGGCATAGCCGTTTCCAGCTATACCCTATCGGTATTTACGCCTGCCTCACGGAGGTTTAGCTATAAATACTCGGCTTTGAAGGCAATCTAAAATGATCGGAATATTTGTCAAGTGTATGTTGCGTGAGAGCTGGGGCGTGGGGGATGCAGGATTCGTTTGCGTCTCGTGTCGAACAGAGCCGCAGGCTTTGATAAAAGGGGACGAGCTTGAGAAGTGAGAGTACGTCCCCTGCTCTGCAAACGGGGACGTCTGCAATCCAGCCAGCGCCAGCCTTTCAGCTACTTTATTCCCGGATGTTTATAATCTATCACCAAAAGGGTGATATCGTCTTTGTGAGTAGAGCCCCGGGCAAATTCATGAACTTGATCGAGAATACTCTTGGCGGTGTTTTCCGGATTGGGCATGGGCAAGCCACTGAAGATTTCTTCCAGGCCTTTTAGCCCCAGGAATTCTTCATTGATGTTCATAGCTTCGGTGATGCCATCTGTGTACAGGACAATCTCATCACCGGTATTGAGCTGGATGGTGTCGCTGCCGATATCCAGGTTTTCAAATACACCCAGTGCGGTGGAATGGGTATGGGCATACTTCATGAAACTGCGGTCCATTTTCCTGATATAAAGCGGTAGATGGCCACAATTTGAGTACTCCAGTATCCCGGTGGAAAGCTCGATGATACCCAAGAGAGCAGTGACAAAGTTAGATTCAATATTATTGCGGGACAGGAATTTATTGAGTTCCAGGAGCAGCTCCTGGCTTTTCTTGTAGTATGGGGCAATGGAGAGCAGGAGGGTGGATACCATGGTCATAGCCATGGCGGCAACTATGCCCTTGCCCAAAACATCCGCGATCACAAAACAGAAGTGATCCTCGTCAATCATAAAATAGTCGTAGAGATCGCCTCCGATATCACCGGCAGGTTCCAGGATGCCATAGGCCCTGAGCTCTTTGATACCCAAAGGATGCTCCACATTACTGGGCACCAGTTTCGTCTGAATCTCACTGGCATAGATCACATCTCCGCGGATCTGGTTTTTCTCTTCCGTGGTGATCCTGAGATTCTGAATGTACCCTTTCAGAGATTTTTGCATGGCGCTGAAGGATTGGGCCAGGGTGACAATCTCCTGACTCTTGTCGGACAAAGGAATCTCTGCATCAAAATCTCCCGCTCCGATGCCGTCTGCGGCTTCTGCCAGCTTTTTTAGGGGTCTGGAAACACTTAACGCTCTGGCATAGATAGCTATGCCCACTAGCAGGAAGATCAAAATAGAAGTCATAGTCTGGATTAAGAGGATCAGATTCACCTCTTCCATCAGCACAGATTCCTCGATTGAGACTCCTACAGACCAGCGGTTGCTCATGATATTCTGATAATAAATCCAGGAGTTCTTAAAAGGTGACTTGCCGCCAATTTTGATATAGCCATTTTCACCGGCAATCATGGCTGAACCCAGGCGGGATAAAGAAGGCTCATCGTATTCCTGAGCCAGGCTGAACAGGCTTTGATTCATCACCAGATCCAAATCCGGATGCGCCACCAGAGTGCCGGTACTGGAGACCAGGAAGCTGGTGCCGATTCTGAAATTACTGGGATTTGTGGTGAGCTCTTGCAGGTATTTAAGTTCGATATCAAAGCGCAATAATCCGGTGATTTCACCCTTGTCGTACAAAGGCATAGAATAGGAAATCACCATCTCACCTTTGCCTTGATTGTCCACCCAAGGCTCTGTCCAATATGGCTTTCCAATGCTGTGCGGAATCTGAAACCAATCTTGATAGCGGTAGTCCAGGCCAGACACATCCCGTTGCATAAAGCGATGGCGCACAGTGTACATCACCTTCGGCTGGGTGCCCTTAAATACATTATCTGCCAGACAGATGGAGTGCACCTGAGGGTTATCCAAAAGCAGAGTTCTCAGCATGGTTTCTTTCTCGACATCGCTCAAATGGTAATCCGCTGTGACAGACCTTGCCATCTTGGCCAAAGATTCTACTTTAAACAGAATGCCATCAATCAGATAGATCCGTTCATGCACCAGATGTCTCATGTTGCTGAGCTGAATGTCCAGCATGATTTTGGAGTAGAGTATCCTGGTAACCAATATCGATATAACAAAAATGATCAGCATAAACGTCAAAACAAACGATATCAGCTGATAGGCGAGGGATCTATTTGTTTTATTTTGCGCCATTGGGGTAGAATTCCTCGTAGCTCATGTCCCTGGGGAAGTCCATTTCTTGCTGTAAGAGCTTTAGTGCTCTTTGGTAATCTTCGCGCTTGAGGATGCCCATTTCGGCAGCAGAAGGCATCACATTCTTTTTCATCCCGTCTAGCATCCAGGTCTGGTGAGCTCGATTTGCCCGGATCTTAGCTTTATGCATCTGAGCAATCACCACATCTACGGTTTCTTCGGGATGACTAAAGGCATATAGCCAGCCATCCAGGGTGCCTTGCAAGAAAGCCTTGCACTGCTCAGGATGCTCAGCGTAAAATTCTGGTCTCACATAAAGGCCACCGTCAGGAATCCTGCAGCCCATTTCGTGCAGGTCAATGATAAGGAGATCTTCTTCCTTCAGCCCAGCCTGCAGCATGTGGTGATATTCATTGTAACGCATGGCGTTAATCACATCCACCGCCCCTTGGAGGAAGAGATTGATAGACCAATCAATGGGCACAAGCTGCATGGAGATATCTTTTTCCTTGAGAAAGGCCTCCGTGATGAGATTCGAGCTACTGCGCCAGATGCCCAGCTTCTTACCTTCAAAATCGGCAAGGGAATTCATCTTTGGAGACTTTTTGGCTATCAAAAGCATAGCGTTTCGCTGAGAGATCTGTCCGATATTCACCAATCTGGTTTTCTCGCTATTGGCAAGAATAGCTCCCAGCAAATCGATGTGGATGATGTCCAGAGAGCCGGTCAATAAACTATCGATAGCTTCAGTGGACGGTAAAAGTTTTTGCACCTGTACATCCAAGCCATATTGGGTATAAAAGCCTTTTTCCAAGGCCATATAAAAACCGGCAAATTGAGCCTGAGGCTGCCATTTTGGACAATACCGGATAGGAAAGCCACCCTCCCCGGAAACACTGGGATCCGAAGACACTTCTCTACTGTCCGAGCCATGCCCCTTGCATGAGCCCAATATAACAATACATAGAATCAATATCCCTGCCGCAAGTATGAGTCTCAAAGGCTTCATATTAGTACCTGTACAATTTCGACATTATTTTGCTTTCGCAGCTTCAGTATCTACAATGCTAAGAACACATTGTAAAAGTCAACCAGGCTCAACAAGATTTTAATCTTGGGGTAGCTTGCAGGCTAGAGACAATGAATATAGTTTGCCGATAGATGGCAATGAAAATAATGGAATATTTGACAATTAGTTGTGGAAATATATCTACAGATTCTATAAGGCTAGGTCTTCCAGCAAGATGGAGACTGCATAAGCAACTGGAATTTTCCCTTCTTTTACTCTTTGTTTCAGTTCAGGAAGTCTATCTATGACTTTGGAGCTCCTGTAAAAGCTACTCAGCACGGCTTCCGAGAGCAGCTCTTCGAACCACTGCGCAGTCTGAGCCAGCCGACGCTGCTTAAAGATGCCATTGGCAGTCGTTTGCTGGGTGAATTCGCTGATGATCTCCCAGATTTGAGGAATTCCATCACCGGTCCTGGAAGAACAGGTTATGGCTTTGGTATCCCAATTTTGGGTGGCATGACGGATGTAGTGCAGGGCATTGTTATACTCTCTGGCAGCGGCCTGTGCGGGCTGGATGTTATCACCATCCGCTTTGTTCACCACGATCAGATCTGCCAGCTCCATAATGCCTTTCTTGATGCCTTGCAGTTCGTCTCCGGCACCGGTGATCTGCATAAGTAGAAAGAAATCCACCATGGAGCGAACCGTGGTTTCAGATTGTCCTACCCCCACAGTTTCGATCAGGATGACGTCAAAGCCGGCTGCTTCACAGATGACGATGCTCTCTCTGGTCTTTCGGGCTACTCCACCCAAAACCCCGGAGGAGGGTGAGGGACGGATAAAACTCATCTCATGCGTGGAGAGCTTCTCCATTCTAGTTTTGTCGCCCAGGATGCTGCCTCGGGACAGGGTGGAAGAAGGGTCTATCGCCAAAACGGCTACCTTCTTACCTTGCTCGATAAGGTGCATGCCAAAGAGCTCTATGAAGCTGCTCTTCCCCACTCCCGGCACGCCGGTGATGCCGATGCGGATGGACTTCCCCGCAGCGGGCAGGAGCCTGGTAAGAAGCTCCTGCGCGGCGGCGAAATGCTTTTCGGAATTGCTTTCCACCAGGGTGATGGCCTTGGAAATATGGGTGAGGGTTCCTGCTTTTATGCCCTCTTCCAGAGTATCCAAATCCCAGACTCTGCCTTTCTTGCGTTGATAAGGGCTGCTCTGGGATTCCTGGGGAGAAACCACAGACGAGGCAAATTCTGCCCCGGCACCTTCTGGTGTCCAATCCGGTTTGCGTCTATTCATTATCTTTCAGTAGTTGCTCGATCATCCTGGTGGCGGCTGTGGGCAGATGTGTGCCTGGGCCAAAGATTGCCGAAGCGCCATTCTCATAGAGGAAGTCATAGTCCGCTTGTGGAATCACACCACCCACGATGACCATGATATCTTCCCTCTGGAGCTTGGCCAGTTCCTGCATCAATTGAGGCAAAAGAACCTTGTGTCCGGCAGCCAGAGAACTCATGCCAATGGCGTGCACATCGTTTTCTACGGCTTGGCGGGCGGTCTCTTCCGGAGTCTGGAACAAGGGCCCCATATCCACATCAAAACCCATGTCCGCAAAGGCTGTAGCCACTACTTTGGCTCCGCGATCGTGACCATCCTGTCCCATTTTGGCTACCAAAATGCGGGGACGGCGGCCTTCCTGCTCGGCAAACTTATCGGTCAGGACTCTTACTTTATCGATATCATCCATATTGGCATACTCACTGCTATAAACGTTACTAATCAGTTTGATCTGGGCCTGGTGCCGGCCAAAGACCTTTTCCATGGCAGCAGAAATCTCACCCAGGGAAGCTCGGGCCCGGGCAGCGTCTATTGAGAGCTCCATGAGATTGCCCTCACCGGACTGTGCAGCATTGGTGATAGCTGCCAGAGTGGCCTGAGTCTTCTTCTCATCTCTGCTGCTTCTCAGCAATTCCAGGCGCGCCAATTGAGCTGTGCGCACTGCGCTATTATCCACTTCCAAGGTTTCGATGGGGTCTTCTTTGTCCAGACGATATTTGTTCACGCCCACTATGGTATCTGCCTTGCTGTCGATCTTGGCCTGACGCCTGGCTGAGGCCTCTTCAATGCGCATTTTGGGCAATCCGGTCTGGATCGCTTTGGCCATTCCGCCCAGCTCTTCCACTTCCATGATGTGACCCCAGGCTCTTTGCATAAGATCGTGCGTGAGGCTTTCTACATAATAGGAACCGGCCCAGGGATCGATCACCTTGCAGATGCCAGTCTCATGCTGCAAAAAGAGCTGAGTATTCCTGGCTATTCTGGCCGAGAAATCCGTGGGCAAAGCGATGGCTTCATCCAGGGAATTCGTATGCAGGCTCTGGGTGTGTCCCATGGTGGCGGCCAGGGCTTCGAGGCAGGTTCTGGCCACGTTGTTAAAGGGATCTTGTTCTGTAAGGCTCCAGCCCGAGGTCTGTGAGTGGGTCCGGAGTGCCATGGATTTAGGGTTCTTGGCTTTTAGATCTTTGATGATCTTGGCCCACAGCATTCTGGCGCCGCGCAGCTTGGCGATCTCCATAAAGTAATTGAGGCCTTCTGCCCAGAAGAACGACAAACGGGGAGCAAAGGTGTCGATATCGATGCCTGCGGCAATACCGGTGCGGGCATATTCCAGGCCATCTGCCAGGGTATAAGCCATTTCCAGATCTGCCGTGGCTCCAGCTTCGTGCATATGATAACCGGAAATACTGATGTTGTTGAATCTCGGCATATGCTTTGAGGTGTAGCGGAAGATATCGGCAATCAGGCGCATGGACGCTTCTGGTGGATAGATGTAGGTATTGCGCACCATATATTCTTTGAGGATGTCGTTTTGGATGGTGCCGTTGAGCATTTCAGGCTTCACGCCCTGCTCTTCGGCAGCCACGATGAAGAAAGCCATGATGGGAATCACAGCGCCATTCATGGTCATGGAGACGCTCATTTTGTCCAAGGGAATCTGATCAAAGAGAATCTTCATATCCAGGATGGAATCTACTGCCACGCCTGCTTTTCCCACGTCGCCCAGCACTCTGGGATGATCGGAATCATAACCCCGGTGCGTAGCCAGGTCAAAAGCCACGGAAAGTCCCTTCTGTCCCATAGCCAGGTTCCTGCGGTAGAAGGCATTGGTATCCTCCGCTGTGGAGAAACCGGCATATTGCCGGATGGTCCAGGGCCGCTGCACATACATGCTGGGATAAGGGCCTCTGAGGTAAGGCGCGATGCCGCTGAGATAGTCCAGATGCTCCAGATGCTTCAGGTCTTCTTTTCGGTACAAAGGTTTTACTGCGATCTGTTCGTTGGTCTGCCAGATCTTGTCTATATTGGCTCTTTCACCGTCACCCGCGAGTGATTCAGCATGAAAGTTCGGTTTTACTTTTGTGAAATCTGGATTCATTATAACACCTCCAGGCATTCGGCCAGTTCTTTTAGAGTATCATAGGCATTGGCACGGATATGGATAAAGATATCGATCCCATCGGCTTTGTATTGCTGAACCTTATCGGCAGGATATCCCGCCAGGATCATCACCTTGGGCTGAATCAATGTGCACAAAGCTGCCACGAGACTTTCATAGTTTGCATCCGTAGATACTATGCAGAAAGCCTGGGCGCCGGATTCTTTGGCAGCCTGGGCCGCTTCTTCGGCAGTAGCAAAAGTCTGATCTGCCACTATGTCGAATCCACCCATCTGGAAGAATCCGCTGGCAAAATCAGCTCTGGGCTTGTATTCAGCCACAGGGCCCATATTCAGGAAGAAGATCTGGGGAGCTTTGGCAGCTATTTGCGTTCTTAGGGCTTCCACCTTGGCCACCGCGCTCTGGCGGGGTAGTGCGCCTTTTTCCAGTCTGATTGAAGCATTGCTGTCATCCGGACGTGCTGTACGCAGAGTCAAGGCTTCATCCGTGAGATTGGCATACATATTCACGCCTACCACCACATCCCGGCGTTTCTCTACAGCCTGGATCCTGGCTTCGGCAATCTCGGCGACCATCTCATGAATCTTGCCTGCTCTGAGGCTTTTTATCATGCCCCCTGCACTCTCAATGTCCTGCATCAGCTTCCAGGCGATTTCGGCAAATTGGGCAGTGATATTTTCGATATAATAAGATCCTCCGGCAGCATCTACCACTTTGGCCAGATGAGCTTCTTCTTTCAGGATGAGCTGCTGATTGCGCGCTATCCTTCTGGCAAAGGGATTGTCCTCTTTTACCAGCGCATCAAAGGGCTCCACTTCCAGGCTATCCACGCCACCTATCACAGCCGAGAAACTCTCAGTGGTGGTGCGCAACATATTTACATAAAGATCGTAAGTCGTTTTATTGAAGCGTCCGGTTTTACCGTGAATCCACACTTTCTGAGAGCTCTCACTCCCGCCAAAGGCTTTGATCGTTTCAGCCCAGAGCAGACGGAAAGCTCTGATCTTGGCAATCTCCATAAAGATATTGGAGCCCAAGGCCAGTTTAACCGCAAAAAGAGGTGCCACAGTATCGATATCCATGCCGGAGGCTATCATTCCTTGAATGTAACCGATCGCAGTGGAGAGCACAAAGCCCAATTCTTGCGAGGATGAGGCACCGGCGGCTTCATAGACTGTGCCGTCTATGATAAAGCTGCGCAATTTCGGAGCCCGATTGGCACGCTGAATCACAGCATCGGCCACCTTCTTCCAGGCCTCTTCCAAAGGCAGATTGAGGTAGCCCTTGCGAGCCAGTTCGCTGCTGGGATCAAAGCCTATGCAGCCTTCCAGATCGCGCAAGGATCCACCCTGAGCCGTGATGTATTCATCCAGCAGAGGAAAGATGTCGTCATCAGCTATATCCATCTGGATAAAAAGCGGTGCGGCAACGAGATCTATGCCATCCAGAGCTGTCTGTAAATCTCTGACGCTCTTGATCTTGATGCCATCTACGTCATCATCGTGTTTGAGCTTTAGATTTACCATCGAAAGCCCGCGCATCAGTTCATCTTTGAGAATGAGGTTCAGCTTCTTCAAATCCGCTTCCACTTGAGCCTGAGCCACCTTCCAGCCTTCGTCTATCCGCTTTTGGGGATCATTGCCACGCAGGTATGGAGAGGATCCGGGTTCACTTTGCCCAAAGGGCAGATCGAGGATATCTTCTTTGCGGTAGATGGGCTCCAGGGTGATGCCGTCATAGGTCCTGGTCTTCATTGCTTTGTCGTAGTCCGCCCCTTTGAGGGAATCCACGACGAGCTGTTTCCAGTCTTCCCATTTAGGCGGCGCAAAATCTTTACTTATGTTCACTTTTGTATTCACTTCTCTTTCAACTCCTTAATCTTCTTTGAGTAGGGCTTGCACTGGTTTCATGCCGTAGGGAGAGCGGTTTTCGATGGAGGTCAAGATGGCTCCGCCCCCGGTAAAGAAATAGTATTTGGGATCATTTTTGGCTTCGGCAAAGATGCCTGGCAAAAAGGTGCCAAAATCCTGGATCGTATCGCCCCCGCCGAAGAGCTTTTGGGCCATCTTGTTTTCATCTATCAGAGAATACATGGCCATGCTGCCTTCGGGGAAAAGCGCGCTATAGCCCATCACAGCATTCACGAAGATGCTACCGGCTTCGGCAAAGATCTTCTTGATCTCGGGCAGATCAAAGGATTCCGGAGCCACATCCAGCACATAGCCGATCTCTCCTTCGTGAGCCCAATCTCCCAGATCATGAATGTCATAGACTTCCCAATTGTCCTCGGTGCGCTCTTTCATCGTATCACATTCCACGATGAGGGGCAGCTCCACGATCTTGGTGATATTTTCGCCACTATCGTCGATAAACTTCTGTGCTGCCTGGATGTCCTCTTCGGTGAGGCCTGTGATCTTAAGTCCGTATTTGGCGGCAAGATAGGCATTGTAAATCACGCCTCCTAAAACCAGATGATCGGCAAGATCGATAAGGGCAGAGAGCGCCCCGATCTTGGTATCAAACTTGCTGCCTGCCACCACCGCCACCAGAGGACGCTTCGGCTCAAAGACCTTATCCAGATTGCTCAGCTCTTTTTGCATGAGGAGCCCCGCATAGGAAGGCAGGAACTTCGTGATATTATAGGTACTGGCATGAGGCTGCCAACTGCCAAAGGCGTCATTTATATACAGATCGGCATATTCTGCCAGAGCTTTGGCAAAAGCATCGGAGGCTTCACCCCCCCCTTCCTCGCCTTTGAACCAGCGGGTATTGGGCAGATAGATGAAGTCACAGGTGCCATCTTTCAGGCTTTGTACGGCTGCTTGCAGAGGCGTAAGATCTGTGATTCCAAAACTATCTTCGGCTTTCAGATCCGGGATGAGGCCCTTCAGCTCCAGCTTTTGAGAAAGGTAATCAACGATCGCATCCACAGCCTCAAGCTCTGAAATCGAGATCTTTTTGGTGACTTTATCGTAGGGACGTCCCACGTGGGACATCAAAATCGGCATACCGCCTTTCTTATATATGTGAAGTAAAGTGGGGATGGTGGCATCGATGCGCATCGGGTCTTTGATCTTACCCTTTTTCACCACGTTATGATCCATACGGACAAGCACAATCTTGCCCTTCAGATCGGCATCCAAGAGGCTGGGTATTCTGCTCATTTTCTTGCTCCATTATCTTTTTTATTTTAGTTTAAATACAGAAAGGTAATTTATATAGATGAAGGCTTTACGTCAAGCACTTTTTCGAAGTGGATCTCTTGTGTGCTAGAGTTAAAGCCAGGCAAGCATCATGAAACCAAGCGCTGTTTCCCCCTAAGATTTTTCCCTGGAAGCTCAACAGATTCCGATGATCTCACGCAAGTGCTTGATTTTATCTGCTGCCAGAGGCCGCGCTTTGGCTGCGCCTTCTTTCAGCACCTTGTGAATATAATCGGGATTTTGCACAAGCTCTTCATATCTCTGGCGATGAGGCGCAAGTTCACGGTTTATAGCCATAAAAAGCTCCTGTTTCGCCTCTCCCCAACCCATGCCTCCAGCGGTGTAACGCTCGCGCAGAGCGGCGATCTCTTCGCCCGTGGCAAAGCACTTGTACAGCGAGAATACGCTGCAATTATCCGGATCTTTGGGCTCTTCTATGCCCTGAGAATTTGTCACGATCTTCATCACGGTTTTACGCAATTGTTTTTCGGGAGCAAAGAGCGGGATGATATTGCCATAACTCTTGCTCATCTTGCGTCCATCCAGGCCCACCACGGTCTTGCTCTCTGGCTGAGCCAAAGGCTGGGGCAATCTCAACGCATCGGTAGAGTAGATATGATTGAAACTTTGAGCTATATCCACCGCCATTTCCACGTGCTGAAACTGATCGTTGCCCACGGGCACCAGATCGGTATCAAAGAGCAGAATATCCGCCGCCATCAGCACCGGATAGGTAAACAGCCCCATATTCACTCCATCATCAGGATCTTTGCCGGCTTCGCTATTGGTTTGCAGCATGGCCTTGTAGGCGTGGGCTCTGTTCATCAGTCCTTTGGGAGTGAAAGCCAGGAGGATAGTAAGCAGTTCAAAAGTCTCCGGCACATCACTTTGGCGGTAAAACAGCACTTTATCCGGGTCCAGCCCACAGGCCAGCCAGGTGGCGGCAATCTCCAAAGTCATGCTTCTGATCGCGTCAGGGTCTTTGGTAGCATTCAAGGCATGATAATCGGCAATAAAATAGCGGGCCTCACAGGTCTCGCTCAGTTTCAGAGCCGGTTGAATCGCCCCCAAGTAGTTCCCAATATGGGGTATGCCAGTAGGTTTGATGCCGGTCAAAGCTATCTTTTTCATCTATTCTCTCCTTATTCCTCTTCTGTCACCATGCCCCAGAGTTCATCACCCAAGGCATCGGTTATCTCAATATCCACCATGAGTTTATCATCGATCGGACGGTTTTCCAAGTACACGATACCATCTATCTCCGGTGCCTGAAACCACAATCTGGCACACAGAGCCTCCATTTCAGGGCTATAATCTACGATCATGCCCCTGTGAATGGTGCCGACAAGCGCTTCCATTCTGGCTGTCTTTTGCTTGTTTAGTTTACTTTCCAGCTCCTGCTCCAGTGCTCGTGTCTGCTCCCAATCCCAATCCTCAGGATAGTGCCATTCATTGCCCTTAGTCTCTGGGGAATAACCAAATACACCCACATGCATGATCTCCACTTCGGAAAGGAACTTATCGATCAGATCCCTGTCTGCTCTCGTTTCTCCAGGATAGCCCAGCATCAGCGTAGTGCGAAATGCAGCCTCCGGAATCTCAGCTTTGATGGCTTCAAAGAGAGCCTTCAGCTCTGCATAGCCCTTTTGCCTGTTCATCGCATGGATAATGCGATCGCTCACGTGCTGGATCGGGATTTCAAAATAAGGCAAGAGCTTGGGATACTTTTTCCACAGCGGTAGCCAAGCCAGCTCAAAGTGATCCGGATGCAGATACATCAACCGAATCCATTCAAAACCCTTGATCTTGTGCAGTGCTTCGATCAGCTCCGGCAGGGCCTTACGCCCATAGATATCGGTGCCGTACATACAGCTATCCTGCGCGATGAGCACCAGTTCCTTGCCCCTCTTGGCCAGGGATTTCGCTTCCTTCACCAGATCTTCTATGGGGACGGAAACGAGCTTGCCGCGAATCGAGGGAATCAGGCAGTATGTGCAGTAATTCTCACAACCATCCGCTATGCGCAGATAGACGTGTTGCTCGGTCTCAAGCGGAGTCCTTTGCAAGAGTCTTTTCCGGGTAAGGCCCGCATCAGGCGGCAATACAGAGCTCTTGAGATATTCCTCAAAGGCTGCAGTGTCCTTCAGCGGGATCCAGCTATCCACCCGGGGATATTTCTCCAGGAAGGTCTTGAGCCCACGATTCATCACGCAGCCCGTCACCAAGAGCTTGGCAGGGCTATCACCGATTTCCTGCAGGATTGCCGTCAAGGTATCATCCAGCTCCGTCAAAGCAGCGTGTAGAAAGGCGCAGGTATTCACCAAAATGAGATCTGCGTCTTTCCACTCGTCTGCTTCTTTGAACCCGTAATTTTTCAGGATGGCAACAAAACGCTCGCTATCCACGAGGTTTTTCGCACAACCCAGGCTCAGGATAATGTATTTCAATCTAAGAGGTGAATAAAGAGTCCACTGCGCAGCTTGGGCTCGAACCAGGTGGATTTTGGAGGCATGATCTTGCCAGCATCCGCGATCGCGATCAGTTCGTCCACAGAGGTGGGATACATGGCAAAGGCCACTTTTTCCCTTCCACTATCCACACGGCTTACCAGTTCTTCCAGACCTCTGATGCCACCCACAAAATCGATGCGCATATCTTTGCGGGGATCGCCAATACCCAAAATGGGGTGCAACAGATTGTTTTGCAGGATGGAGACATCGAGATTATCGACCTCGTCGTCTTTGTTCCAAGTGCCGGGCTTGGGGCTGATAAAGTACCATTTGCCATCGAGATACATGCTCACTTGATGCTGACGGGTAGGATGGTAGCTGGCACCCGAGGGAATCTCTTCCACCGTCCAGCCCTCGCGCACCTTGTCCATGTATTCCTGGCTGCTATTGCCGTTCAAATCCTTGACCACACGGTTGTAATCGAAGATCTTGAGCTGATTGTCCGGGAAGATCACAGTCATGAAATGGTTAAATTCCTCTTCGCCTGTGTAGTTCGGGAACTGTTCACGACGCAGCAGTCCCACTTTGGCGGCGCTGGCGGTGCGGTGATGTCCATCTGCCACATAAAGATAGGGCAGTTTTTTAAAAGAATTCTCGATAGAGGCGATATCGCTGGCATCATCCATGAGCCACAAGGTGTGGCCAATGCCGTCGTCCGCGACAAAGTCATATACCGGCTTAGTGTTTTTACTCACTTTTTCTACCACTTTGTCGATTGCTTCCTGATGTGGATAGGTAAAGAACACAGGGCTGGGATGAGCATTGCAGGTATCAACGTGGCGGATGCGGTCAGCTTCCTTAGCGGCAAGGGTATTCTCATGCTTTTTAATGGTTCCATCCATGTATTCATCCACGGAGGCCAGGCCCACCAGGCCGTATTGTTCGCGACCGTCCATGGTTTGGCGGTAGATGTAAAACATCGGCTGTGTGTCCTGGATCATGTGCCCGTCTGTGATGTATTTATACAGATTTTCTTTGGCTTTGGCATAGACTTTGGGGTCATAAAGATCGGTGCCGAGAGGCAAATCGACTTCTGGTTTTTCCACGTGGATGTAGCTGAGCGGGTTCTTTTTGACCTCGATGCGGGCTTCATCAGAATCCATCACATCATAAGGCTCAGACGCAATATCACGGGCTTTTTCCGGAATCGGACGCAGGGCTTTGAAAGGTTTGAAAGTTGACATTTTGTTTCCTCTTTTATGTTTTATTTTTATATGTATTTCTTATTGTAAGTCTAATTCTCTTGGTGCTCTTAGGCAAAATAGAGTTCCAGCACCTTGATCAAATCTTCATGGTCGCGCGTTCCCCCCGTTTCACGTACAGAGTGCATGGCCCACATGGGATTGCCGATATCCACTGTAGGGATGCCCAGCATAGCCGCAACCATAGGCCCCACCGTGCTGCCACAAGGCATATCGCTACGCACCAGGAATTCCTGATGCTGCACTTTGGCTTTTTTACAAAGCTGGATAAAGCGGAGGCTGCTATCGCTGGTGGAAGCATAACGCAGATTCGTATTGCGCTTGATCACCGGGCCTTTGTTCATCAGCGGACTATAATCCGGATCGTACTTCTCAGCGTAAGCCGGATGGTAGGCATGAGCCATATCGGCAGAGATCATAAAGGACTGCCGGAGTGCGCGGTAGAAATCTTCCCGGCTCCCTTTTTGGCTGAGGCTGATGCGCTCCAAAACTTCCGTCAAAAGCGAAGAATTGGCACCCTGAGGGCTCTCGGATCCCACCTCTTCATGATCAAAGAACACCGCCACAGAGGTCTGCGCCGGATTCTTGGCAGTGATGATCCCGCTCAGGATGGCGTGAGTCATAGCCAGGTTGTCCAAACGTCCACTCACGATCAAGTCCTCTTCTAAACCGAGTAAGCTGGAAGGCTGTAAGTCATAGAGATACAAGTCCATCTCCAATATATCCTCAGGTTTTACCTTAAGGTGTTCAGCGATGAGACTCGCCAGCGGATTGCCCTCATGTTTTTGTACGCTGAGGATCGCCTGCAAATGGTTTTGTTTGTTATATTCAAAGCCCTTGTTGATCTCGCGATTCATATGGATTGCGGCATTGGGGATGATGGCTACAGGCTTTTTCAGATCGATAGTGATCGCCTCTTGCCCTTTTCCCTTCTTGATGATCACCCGTCCGGAAATGCTGAGCTCGCGATCCACCCAAGTGTGCAGAATGGGGCCGCCATATACTTCCACGCCCACACGGCAGACGTCATGATCCAGCTTTATGCTTTCCGGCTTCAGCTTGAGGGCAGGGCTATCGATATGGCTGGAAGCCATGGCAAAGCCATTCTCGTTTAAGGGTTTACTCCCCATTACAAAAGCGATGATGGCTGTATCCATGCGGCGGATATAGTATTTCCCGCCTTTCTTCAGTTTAAATTCAGCGGATTCCTTGAGTTCGGTAAATCCGGCTTTTCCCAATCTATCAGCAAGCTCTGCGCTGGCTGGAAAGCGGGAGCTTGCCGCATCCAGAAAACGCATGAAGTCATTTATCTGTTTGTTCATCATAATTCTCCAGAGTTCTTTTCTTTGAATACTAATATTTTAACATACGTATAAATGTCAAGATGGATCAGCTATCTGAGGGCTGTTTTGGTGCTTTTACAATCATTTAGATCATTTTAAGGCCAGTTATTGCTTCGTTTCCCTAGAACCTTAAAACGCTAAAACCATAAAACGCTAAAACGCCCAATCCTCTTCCCTTACACTTGCTTCCAATTTGCGTTCGTCGAAACCTCAAGTCATCTCGAGTTGAAGACAAGTCAGAAGCGAATTGAGGAAAGGAGCAAGGATCGTGATTTGGCCAGGTGCATATATTGTGGCTAAACTATGGCCAGGTTACAAGCAAATTGAATTGAACCAGATCCATAAACAAGAAAGCAGCCTAAATGCTTTGCAGAATTGAGCAGACTCCTGAATGGCAATAAAGTTTTTACGAAATAAGTTCTTGGCGTAAAATTGAAGGTTGAATTAGTATATTATAATAGATGAGCCTCAGAAGCACCAAGAATAGTGACTTAGAATTCACATTAACATTGGTGATTCAACTAGCTGCTTATATAGACGATGGACAACATTCCCAAGCTAAGAATACTGGCTTTGATCCCAAACTCAAATAACCCGCTAAAGTACATGGAGAATATAATGGAATTACTTGTAATCTTTCTCATCCCGCTCTTTGTTTTCGTGGTGTTTTCGATATTTATGCAACGGAAACTTGCGAAAGGTCTTGGCGAACAGATTTTATCCTTAAAATCGAACATGTAGATAATGGGTCGCGGCACTCTCGGCGAGATAGAGCCATATGTATGGTATTGACCTGTTCTCCCATCAGCCTCAGAGTAGCTGAAGGTAGCCCTGGCTATTTTGCCAGGTTCTCCCATTTGATTACCCCGCTATCCTTCATTTGCAGATGGCAAGACAATCTAACGGAGTTTTACCATAACTACTCTGATTTTCTGAGCACATTTGAGTTCTAAAGATCAGGAACAGTGATGATCTTCGCCGTGAGCGGATCCCCCCAGCATAGCTTCATGCAGGGCTGCTATATAGTGAACGAAGATGACATATTGCTCCACATACTCTCTACCGGCTTTTACCGATGTTTCGGCATGTTTCTTTTTATCCTGAAGATCAGCAAAGCGTTTCCTGATCCCCGCTTCTGTGTGCTTAAGCACGTTTTTGACCACATCCTCTACAGAGCCGGATTCTATAGCCTTATCGGCCAGATCTACTCCGGGTTCCAGTTCTGCTTCATCGAATTTGATGCCATCGTAAGGGGCTCCCTCACCAGCTCTGTGGATACGTACCAAAGTTTCAAAGAAGTACATATCTGCCATAGTTTTGGCCTCGGGGCTTAGTTTTCTGATCTCTAAGGTCTGCTGAAATGCCTTGCGGATAAGATCTTCATCCTGGGGCTGAACCCAGATCAAGACGAGATTTACATTGCCGGTTTTCAGGGCTTTTTTGGCAGCAGTAAGGACGGGACCATCAATGGTATCGCAATGCGCTATCAAAAGCGGCAGCAGAAATAGCAGGGCCAGCTTGCCTCCCAATAAGGGGAGAGTAGCGAAAGCGGCTGCTATCAATAAGACTTGGTATATTCTATGCTTGTTCATCTTAACCTCCTGATGTATTGCATATTGGGCCGCATTACAACTTTTACGGAGCAGATATACTTCATATCGCATCACCGTTTTCATCAATGCGGCATTAGCTTTCATATATAGCTAATTTATCCGGATTTTGGCAGGAAGCAAATCTAAAGAGGGGATAGATAGCAGCTTGGAAGATATTGGTTCTTAGAGCTGCGGGTGCCTGGCCTTCAAAGGCCAGGAAGGAGTCTTGTCTTGGATGGCAACTTTGGGCGTGGCGGTTAAAACCGCCACCTGGAGTCTTTCAAGGAAGGAGGGAGATTGTGACTGCAGGAGGCGAATCCGCAAATGGACGCGAGACGCATCCAATCCAACTGTACCTCAATCCAATCCAGAAACTCTGCAATCGGATCCTTTAACTGGACGCAAGACGCATCCAATCCAGAAACTGGACGCGAGACGCATCCAATCCAGCAACTGGACGCGGGACGCATCCAATCCAACTGTACCTCAATCCAATCCAGAAACTCTGCAATCGGATCCTTTAACTGGACGCGAGACGCATCCAATCCAGCAACTGGACGCGGGACGCATCCAATCCAACTGTACCTCAATCCAATCCAGAAACTCTGCAATCGGATCCTTTAACTGGACGCGAGACGCATCCAATCCAGAAACTGGACGCGGGACGCATCCAATCCAACTGTACCTCAATCCAATCCAGAAACTCTGCAATCGGATCCTTTAACTGGACGCGAGACGCATCCAATCCAACTGTACCTCAATCCAATCCATAAACTCTGCAATCGGATCCATTAGCTGATATGCTCTTTGTCCGTGATAATCCCTTTGATCTGTGTGATCTGTGTGATCTGTGAGAGACTTTTTGCACAAACTCTGAAGACAGCGTTACGGGTGATTAGTTCGAGATACCTCTCTCGGCATGTTTCACGAAATCCACAAAGAGCTGTTGATACTGACTGAGCTGCATGCTTTCGGTGGCAGCGAGGGCCTGGCTGGTATTGAGCCCCTTGCGGTAAAAGAGATTGTAGATCTCTTTGATGGCGGCTACATCCTCGTCTGAAAAACCCTTGCGGGTAAGACCTACACTATTGAGGCCCACTGTTTGATAGGGATTGCCCTGTCCACGGGAGAAGGGCACGATGTCCTTTTTGATGGCAGAAGCACCACCAACGAAGGAGTAGCTGCCAATATGTACAAATTGATGCACGGCGGTGACTCCGCCGATCGTGGCAAAATCGTGAATATGGACGTGTCCCGCGAGCTGCACCACGTTCGCAATGATGCAATGGCTGCCGATCTGGCAATTGTGGGCGATATGCACGTATTCCATGAGGAGGTTACCATCCCCCACCACGGTATCTTCTTCCATGAGGGCACTGCGGTTGATCGTGCAAAACTCACGAATAATATTGTTGTCCCCGATTCTAAGGTGGGTGGGTTCTCCGGTATATTTGAGGTCTTGGGGATCTGTGCCGAGTACGGCATAAGAGAAGATCTTGTTGCCGTTTCCGATCGTCGTAGGTCCACCCAGCACCACGTTGTTGTGCAGGATATTATCTGCACCGAGCACCACGTTTTCTCCGATCACACAGTAGGGGCCGATCTCGCAATTCTCGCCTATTACAGCGCCTTTATGGATGACAGCGGTAGGATGTATCTTGCTCATTGGTTCCTCTTTGTGATCATGGCCAGGAAGTCGCCTTCCGCCACTTTCTCATCATTCACATAGGTTTCGCCGTGCATCTTGGCCAAAGAGCGCTTGAGCGAGATCACACTGAGTTCATAGCGCAATGTATCTCCCGGCAGCACGGGTTTGCGGAATTTGACGTTATCGATCGAGGCAAAATAGGCCACGTAGTTTTCGGGGTCTTCGAGTTGATTGAGCAGCATGATGCCACCGGCTTGAGCCATGCCTTCGATGATCAGCACACCCGGCATAATGGGATGTCCGGGGAAGTGTCCTTGAAAGAACTGCTCATTGATGGTCACATTCTTAATGCCGGTTATGCGTTCACCTGGCACAAATTCGATGATTTTATCCACCAAGAGGAAGGGGTAACGATGCGGGATAATGCGCATAATGGCGTTGATATCAAAGACTAGTTCTTTGCTTTTGCCTTTTTGGTAAATCTTCTGCAGCTCTTGTTTCTTCTGAATCTGGCGCAGCTTTTTCACAAGCTCCACATTGGTCTTGTGTCCGCTGCGGGCAGCCAGGATATGTCCTTTGATGGGCATGCCCAAAAGTGCGATATCGCCGATGAGGTCCACCACTTTGTGGCGCACAAATTCGTTGTAATATCTCAGCGGATGGCTATTTAAGATACCCTCTTCGGATACCGTAACCTTTTTATGATAGCCAAAGACATCTTGCAGATGCTGCAGCTCGCTCTCGGTGATGCCAGGTTCGGCGATCACCAGGGCGTTTTCCAGAGAGCCACCTTTGATCAGTCCCATTTTCTTCAGCTTCAGGATCTCATTGATAAAGCAGAAGGTACGAGCTCCAGCAAATTCCTTTTCATAGACATCCATATTCGGCAGCCAGGTGTATTGGGTGCCCAGATAGGGATGCTTGTAATCGATCATAAAGGTGACCTTGAGCTCATTGGAGGGCACGATCACCACATCCACATTCTCATTGGGTGCAGAAAAGCTGATGGGATCATCGATCTCAAAATAGATGCGTTCGCTATCCTGCTGCAGCTTGCCAGCCATCTTGAGCAGATTCAAAAAGACGATGGGAGAGCCATCTGCCACCGGTGCTTCCGGGCCATCGATCTCGATGCGGATATTATCCAGGCACAGACCTTTGATGGCGGAGAGCACATGCTCGATGGTGCCCACGGTGGCCTTGCCCAGGCCGATCGTGGTTCCGCGCGAGATATCCACCACATGGTCGATATCAGCAGGGATTTCGGGTTTATCGGGCAGATCCACCCGGATGAAGACGATGCCTTCATCGGGGCCGCCGGGTTTGAAACGAATGGTGGAAATCTCACCACTGTGCAGTCCGATACCGGTGTAAGACACCTCAGAGCCAATAGTATGTTTATATTCAGTCATTATTCTTATCCTTCAGTGTTTTTTGGTATGCCCTCAGCATATCCGGAAGATGTTTCTGCGCTACGATCACGCGTTTCGCCTGGTTCGCGTCCATAGCCGGAGTGCCAAAATAGCGGGCTTTTTCCGGAACGTCTGCAGCGATACCGCTTTGAGCACCTACCATAGCCCCAGAGCCAATCGTAATATGCCCTGCAGCGCCTACCTGCCCTGCCAGATATACAAAGTCTCCTACTGTGGTGCTTCCAGCCAGGCCCACCTGAGCGCAGAGGATGCTGTGCTGACCGATCACGCAATTGTGACCGATCTGCACCAGATTATCGATCTTGGTGCCGTTTCCGATCACGGTGGAGCCCAAAGTGGCCCGGTCGATGGTGCTATTGGGTCCGATCTCCACTTCGTCGCCGATGATCACATTACCCACTTGGGGGATCTTCTGCTGTTTGCCCCCAAAAACCTGGTAACCAAAGCCATCAGCCCCTATCACCACTCCACTATGGAGGATGCAGTTCTTGCCGATCTGACAGGATTCATAGATCGTGACTCTGGGGAACAAATGAGTTCCGGAGGCGATTCTTACATTCTGGGCCACAGAGCAACCTTCTGCTATGCGCACCCCATTGCCCAAAAAGGTATTGGCACCGATGCACACGTAGGCACCGATACTCGCTTCACCTTCAAAACGCACGCTGGGGTCTATGATGGCAGTGGGATGAATCTGAAATTTTTGCGCTCCAGCTTCCAGCTTCAGCCAATAGGTCACCAAGGTCATAAAGCTGAGATAGGGCTTTTCCACGATCAAAAGTGCCCTGTCGCCCAAGCGATCACTGAAAGCGGCATTGGTAATGATCAAGCCGGCAGCAGAAGCTTTTACGCTATCCAGCAGCCGTTCCTGTTCACAAAAGATGATGGATTTCTCATCTGCCTCATGGGGCTCGCAGACGCTGTTTAGCTCGATGGCAATATCACCTTGCCACAGAGCTGGGATGATCTTGAGGATCGCTTCCTGGTCAAGGCTTTGTGAGAATCTCTTCATAGCTTAAGGTTTGAATTCGGGAGGTTTGTTGTCACCGCCAAAGCCATCGCCAAAGGGATCTTTAATCTCGCCACCAAAGGGGTCTTTAACGTCACCGCCAAAAGGATCTTTGGGATCGGGAAAACCGGACTTGTCAGTCTCAGAATCCGGAGTGGGTTTGATGGTATCCTTATTCAGCTCTTGCAAGATCTGATCGGTGATATCGATGGAAGGAGTAGCATAGAGCACCACGCCCATGCTCACATCCAGGATCATGGTATAATTCTCATCCACAGCGATCTTGGTGATGATATCATGGATCTTTTTGGTGAGGGGATCGATGAGTTCGCGATAGCGCAATTCCGCGCGGCCGC
>JAJBAW010000140.1 GCA_020532545.1 Candidatus Cloacimonadota bacterium
TGATAAATCCGGATTGTTGATGGTCAGCTGTTCCAGATTCCAGAAGGTATCGTTCAAAGCGGCAAGCGGGGTCGATACCCCCAGATCCGGGATGCATAAAAAGTGGCCGTGGGTATAGGTGCCGCAAATGATATGAAAAGTGCTGTTTCGGGCGGTCACGGTCAGCTCATAGGGGTCAACGGTTGTGATCAGTCGGACCTGTCCTTTCCAGGAAGCTTTCCCGGACAGGTTTTTGGAACAAGCGTAATCAAAAGTCATGGCTGCCCTCCTAAAGCTCGGTATCGTTAATGGCCTGCATCACGATATCGGCATTAATGGTGGCTGCTTTATGGCTTTCGCCGATCAAAAGACTGGCGTTGCAGAACTTGTTGATCATCCGTGGCGTTCCGTCGGCTGCATTAAGAATAGCCTGCAGGGCATTGTCGTCAAAAACAGGCTGATGGCAGCCGGCCCCCTTTAGTTTATCGATCACATAGGTTCGACCTTCCTCACCGGTTAAGCCACCCAGATCATAATTCATGACAAGGCGTTGACGGAGGGGCTCATGAATCCCCAGGCGCAGGGTTGAATTAAGAGCCGGCAGGCCGGCCAGCAGGATGGCCGCCCGATCTCTTGAATCCATCTCGAAGTTGAAGAGAATCTTCAGATCATTTAAGATGGCACTGTTGATATGGTTGGCTTCATCAATGATGATGACCGGTGTTTTGCGCTTTTCAAGGGCAAGACGGGAGATTTCCTCCTGAATAATCCGGAAATTATCGGGTTTCCGGTAGGACGGCGAAGCCCCGAATTCGGTCGCCAGATGGCGATAGAAGTCATTGGGGGTCAGGGTGGAAAAACTGGAGTAGATGACCTTGAATAAGGAAGGATTGAGACTGGCGGCCCAGTTACGGATTGCCGTGGTTTTGCCTCGTCCAGGGCTGCCGGTGAGCAGGCCGAAGCCTCTGGTCTTAACCAGATAATCGAGACGAAAAACGGTTTCCCGGTATTCGCTGGTATCGACCAGAATCTCTTTTGAATTTTTCAGAAAGGGGTTGAATTCGAGCCCGTAGCGTGCGGTATAGTTCATGCTTCTTCACCCCGGCATAAATGGATTTTTTCCCGTTTGACAAAGGCATTCTCGTGTTTGTTAAGCAGACGGATGGGCGTCAGGGTGCCATCCGCTTCAGTGATAAAGATTTTTTCCATATCCGGGGAATAGCGCAGACAAACCCGTTGCCTGGCAAAACGGCAGTCGACTTCGTATTCGACCTGATCGATGGAGATGACGCTGTCGATGGAAACCCGCCGTTCGATCTCCAGCAGAAAATGCTTTTCGATTTCCTCATCAGAAAGACGACGGATGTGTTGGGGTTCCGAAAAGAAGCGATCCTGGGGTGACAGGCCTTTAAGCGATGAATGCGGGGTCTGATTATAGCCCAGGACATAAGCCCGGAGGTGGTCACGCAGCCCGGAAAGCGACGTGAAATCGCGGATATCCAGACTGGCCAGCCACTGATCTTTCATGGTGCGAAACCACCGTTCAATTTTGGCCTTCTGGATTGGCGTATAAGGTTGGTTATAGTGAAGAACCGACCCGGTACGGGCTGCCAGCAGCTCCATCTGTTTGTTCCTGAAGGAGCTGCCATTGTCAAAGTTGTAGATTTGTGGGCGACCATACCGGGCGACCGCTGATTTCATGACCGACATCAGGTTCACGAAATTATCATTAAAGAAAACATCAATCCCAACAATCAGACGGCTGGCGTCATCAATCAGGGCGATAATGAAAACCTTGTGTTTCTTCCCGTCCGGCGTTTTAAGATAGGGACCGACACTGGTATCCCCGCACCAGACTTCATTGATGTGCGGGCGTTCATAGCGTCGCATGTCATGATTGGTGGTGGTCTTCATCTTAAGCTCCAGTTGTCTGATAAAACGGTTGACCGTCGATTCCGACAATTGACCGGTGCTGACACTGCCGTTCTCACGCAGCTGGCGGAAAATGGCCGCTGCCGACATCCGCGGATAGTTTTCTTTCAGATACCGGATCTGGGCCTGAAGATCGTCATCCAGCTTGCGGGGCTGGCCGCTGTCCGACCGGGAGGAAGGGAGCAGGCCATCAAAGCCGTGATGGAGATAATTGCGGTACCAGTACTTGATGGTTTGTGGTGCAAAGTGCCGGGTTGATCCGTCAGCCAGCAGCACCCCTTTAAGAGAAGCATCACGAAAGAAAGCCTCGTTGGACGGATACGCATCAGAAAGGCCTGAAATAAGGGGAGCGATGACAGCATAGCGCATCAGCGCGACTGCCTGAGCTTTATTCTGGTTCATGGTTGAAACCTCCTTGGTTTTTCATCCATTATATGAAAAAATGTCGGAGGGATCGTGTCAGCTTATGTGGGTTCTGGAAAGAAAACATTCGGGGTCGGTTTAATCTGCATGAACTGCCGGCCGAAGCTTTTAAAACACTGGCTGATGAAGTGACGGGTCATCGAAAGCGTCAGCCCGATGGCAAGTCGCCGTTGACGCCAGTGGCAACGATACTGGCGAATCACATGTCGGATATTACTTTCATCAATCGCCGGATGACCATTCATAATCGCAGCCAAGTCGCCGGAAGATTTATAACAGGAAAGGATTCGGATCTGCTCGGAAAGAGCAATCTGAGAATAAGGGACGATCGCTGACAGCAGCAGAGCATGGGTTCTTTTGCAAAGCGAGCATTTGACCCGACAGATTCGCAGTGACACCAGGCAAGCTCCAACCTTAATACTGCGCCGGTAGTAGCCATGGACAGAAAGACCCCCTGAACAGCCACAGCTGCATGTAAGCTGGTGGAACTGAAGAGCATTAAGCGTCTGATCATATAAAATTTGCGAAATGGGATTGTAATTATCCGTAAAAATCGTTATCATATAAACTGTTATAGCGAGGCTACAACCTCTCTGTGATGTCATGAGTGGCAGATGGACTTTGTTAGGGTTGTTTCTGCCACTCAATCAAAAATAATATTTTCATGATAACACAAGAAGGTACCGGATCAAACAATCTGACGCATTATGCTGCAGAATATTTTATCCGATACCTTCTTTTATTTTGACTGATAATGATAAATTTTGAAGCGTATAATTTGCTGAATAACAGGAACTATTTCATTATTGTTGTTTAGTAGGTGCCATTTATCTTTAAATTTACAGCTATTTCGCCTTCTTTCACATAATCCTGCCAGCCGGCATTCTGAACGTGGGTC
>JAJBAW010000046.1 GCA_020532545.1 Candidatus Cloacimonadota bacterium
GATCTACATATATACCAAGATGTTGCCAATATTCGTAACTACTTTTTCAAGCACTTATCGGGTGCCAAACCGCTCCTATCAAGCATCTACAAGGTTGGCTTGGAAAATTTCGGGGGGATGCGTGATAGTATCAGCAGGTAGTGCCAAATGAACATGCCATGTGAACTAGTCCAGAAATAAACAGTATCCTGTTTTAAGGTGAGTCGCTATGGATAGAGCATTTGATATAGGTATCAGCGACTTAGTTCTTTGCTTCCAGGGATGCAAAGAGAATGAAATTTTAAAAGTGAGTTTTGGGATTGTGCAAATCTTGAGATAAGCAAAATGACAAGGAGATACAATGAAAACAAGTAAGTTTCTTATCGTGCTAGCGGTATTCTTATTAACGCTGAGCATGGCCAATGCCAAATCGAACGGCTCTGTATGGGGCTATGGACTGGAAGGTGGAATCGCAATAGGCGATAATGCCGGTTCAAGTGAAGATCTGAGCCCATTGATGCGCGGCTTTGTGCAATTAGACATGTCGAAGCAATTAATCACCCGCTTCGGTATCAGCTACCTGCCCATCGGGGCTGATGAGCTGTATTCTACCCAAACAGTCATGGGTGATGTTCGTTTGTTATTTAGACCAGTGCAGTTCCCATATTTATCCCCCTATCTGTATGCAGGCGTAGGCGGGACCAAAGATGTGAAATATAGCAGTTCAAAAGTACTGCTTGCCATACCTTTCGGTATCGGATTTCAGACCCAGTTAAGCCCAAAATTGCACTTTGAAATTAATGGTGGATATACCTTATCTATGTCTGATGATTTAGATAAAAGAGCGCGTCTCGACGATGATCTGAACAGAATATCGAACAAAAAGCACGATGGCTTTTTTACTATAGCAGCCGGTCTGGCTTTTACGAATCCACATCAAGCTAAAGAACCCAAGGAAGTTGTAGTTGTTGTGGTGCCCGAAAAGAAGCCTGAAATAGATCCCAAAACCATTGATACAGATGGTGATGGTCTTACAGACGTGGAAGAAGCAAAGTATGGCACCGATCCCAAGAAGAAAGACACCGATGGTGATGGCCTTTCCGATGGTGATGAAGTGCACAAGCATCGCACCAATCCATTATTGGCCGATACCGATGGCGACGGAATTTCCGATGGCGAGGAAGTCACAAAGTATCGCACCGATCCTTTAAAGTCCGACACTGATGGTGACGGCTTATCGGACGGCTTGGAAATCAACCAATACAAAACCGATCCCTTGAAAGCAGACACCGATGGTGGTGGCATGACTGATGGAGCCGAAATCAAAGTCGGTAAAAACCCGCTCAATCCTCTTGATGACCTCAAAGAAAAAGAGGAACCTAAGAAAATAGAGACCATAGTTGTTCCAGAACCCAAACCTGATATGAGCAAGGTTGACACCGATGGTGACGGCCTTACAGACATTGAAGAACAAAAGTATGGCACCAATCCCAACAACAGAGACACTGATGGTGACGGTCTTTCAGATGGCGATGAAGTACATAAATACCGCACTGACCCCTTGAAAGCAGACACCGATGGTGACGGTCTATCAGACGGTTTGGAAGTCAACCAACACAAAACCGATCCTTTGAAAGCGGACACCGATAATGATGGTCTGAACGACTATGCAGAAGTGATGACCCATCGGACTGATCCCCTCAATATAGACACCGATGGTGGTGGCATGAATGACGGTGCCGAAATTAAAGCCGGTAAGAACCCGCTGGATCCCAAAGATGATCTTCTGGACCTGTCCAAAGGTAAGAAGATGGTTCTGGAAGGCATCATGTTCGATACCGCACAGGCAACTATTAAAGCCGAATCCAAAACTATTCTAACCAAAGTGTATGAATCCCTGGAAGCCAATCCTGAAGCTAATGTGATAATCTCAGGACATACCGATAGCGTAGGTTCAGACGAAAGCAATCGCGCTTTGTCATTGCGCAGAGCTCAAGCCGTAAAAGATTGGCTGGTCGCGAAGGGCGTTAGCTCTTCCAGAATCAAAGTGATAGGTAAAGGCGAGGCTGAGCCCAGAGCCACAAACGACACTGCTGATGGCAGAGCCCAGAACCGCAGAATTGAATTCGAAGTAGAAAAATAAGGACTAACCGAAGAATCAAAAAGATGGTAATGGCCAAATAATCCATTAATCAATAAAGTCAATATGGAGCCCCCAATAGTGGGGGCTCCTTTGCTTTATCAGGAATGCTGGTCCTGATCATAATAAAACCCTATACGAAACAATGCTGATAGCCTTTAAGTCCCATCGGGAAGGTATTTTAGATAGAGCCACCAACAAGAGAAGAAAGGAGTCCCAGCGGGACGGTATATCTGATAAAATGAATCAATTTGTGAGAAGCAAGGAGTACGGAAGATTAGCTAAGCGTTTATTATCCTATCCAAAATATAGCGTCCCTGCAGGACTTAATCTGCCGTGTAGCTGTAATATGCTATCTAAAATACCATCCCTACAGTATTCAATCAGTTGTGTAACCATCACTTGCTATCTGAAATACCGTCCCGCTGGGACTCAGATGCAAACTGATCTGGCACTATCCCAACCCGCTTCCTTCAAAGACTACACGCTGAAAAACCTAATATGGTTTCTTGTTCTGAACAGTCTCATTTAGCATGAAAGAAAGCCCAAAAACAGCAAAAGCAGGCTAATAAACCATGGCTCCCCCCTTCACCGGACTTGTCTTTAACATGGTTTCGCCTCGAGTTGACTCAGAAATTCGAGTCATCTCGAGGCGAAGACGCGTTAAAGCCAAGTCCAGGAATCAGGAAGGCCGCAGCCCACTATCCTGCTTTGCTACTTGTGGCTTAGTGGCGCTTTTAAAGACGCCTTTTATGTTACTTAGCCGATTTATGTCTTAAGGAGAACTATGTTTATCTGCTTAGGTCGGTTTGATCATTGATGCTTTTGATGAATTCGGTGAGCAGTTTTACCGCGTTTTCTAGATCGCTTAAGCTGATAATCTCATTAGGTGAGTGCATATAACGGTTTGGAATACTCAGGACGACAGTGGCCACACCGCTTCTTTGGGCATGGATGGCATCGGCATCTGTACCGGTACTGCCGGGCGAGACTTCCAATTGGAGTGGGATTTTATGCTTTTTGGCCAGATCTTGCAGCATTTGGTTGAGCCGGGGATGCACTGCTGCGCCAAGAGCGAGCACAGGGCCTTTGCCCAGGCTGACTTCGCCAAACTTGCGTTTATCCGCGCCAGGGGTATCTGAGGTAAAGGTCACATCCACCGCGATGGCGATATCGGGCTCAATCTTATAGGAACTGGTTCGTGCACCTTTCATGGTGGTTTCTTCACCCACGGAGGCTACCGCATAGTAGTTCGCTACCAGCGGAGTCTTGTCCAGGGCTTTCATGATGGCCGCAGCCACATATACGCCCACTTTGTTATCGGTGGCTTTGCTTACGATCACATCGTCCGTGAGCTCTTCGATCTCGCTGTGGAAGGTGAGGGTATCACCGATAGAGACTTTCGTTAAGGCGTCTTTCTTGTCTTTGGCACCGATGTCGATCCAGATATCTTCCATTTTGAGCTTGGGTGTATCTGCATCTCCGCGGGACATGTGTGGGGCGTTTTTACCGATGATGCCACGCACCACTTTGCCTTTGTGATGAATATCCAGCCTCAGGCCGGGCAACAGATTCACGTCGAAGCCGCCCAGGGGTTTCACATACAGGTAGCCGCTATCGTCGATGTAATTGATCATAAAACCGATTTCATCGGCATGGCCCACCAGCATGACCTTGATTTCTCCGCTGCCACGTTTGAAGGCGATGAGATTGCCGTTTATGTCGCTGGAGATGTCATCACAGGTGCCTTTCAGGTAGCTGCGGGTGATTTCCTGCGCCTGGGCCTCAAAGCCGGAAGGTGAGGCCACCCTGAGCAGTTTGTAGAGATATTCTTTATTTGATTTATTCATTAAAGCTCCTAACAGTTGTTAGCTTCTTCATCCGCAAAGGGGTTCAGGGTCTTTTTGACCTCTGGTTTTTCATTGGGAACCAGGCAAAGAAATTTGAGGGTGTCTTCACCAGTATTTTTGAATGAATGCATCAAACTGGGATTTATATACATTATATCATTTTCGGCAAAGGCGATTTCACCGCGTTCGGTGACTATAGCACCCGTACCGGAAAGGCAATACATCTCGTGCTCCCACTCGTGTTGATGATAGGGAGTGTGCCCGCCGGGGGAGATCTCGAACATGCGCATGGCAAAATTCGGAGCGCCATCCTTGGGACCTATTAACCAGCGTATTTTGGCGCCTTTGGCACCGTCGACGCTTACTTCTTCAAGTTCCACTTCGTCATAGTGAACTACTTTCATGGGATACCTCCAGGGTATTATTTTATCATTTATAGAAAACATAAGCCACTTTGGCAGATAATGCCATAAAAAGCTTAGGCCAAAAAAAGGTGAAGCCGGAAGCTTCACCTAAAGATACAGGATCTGGAAAAGAGAACTTATCTATCCTCAGGGTTCCAGGATGTCTTCTTCTTTTTCGCTTGTTTCTTCATCCAGATCTTCTTCGCCTTCTTCGCCACTCACGTGGATGTCGATATCCACAGAGCATCTGGCTACTTCGGGATAAAAATCGTCGATGTATTCACGGATGGTATTTTCGATATCATCGTGTTTGTCCAGGATCTCCTGGCTGAAACCGACCTTTATAGTGATGTGTCCCATGCCCTGATTTACGTTGATCTGTGGGCTTTCGCCATAGACATTGGAGAGAAATTCAGGGAGAGATTTTGAGAGTTTTACGATGCCATTGACGCGACGGTAAGCTTTCAGACCGAAGTGCGCGGCAACAGCTGTTCCGCCTAATAAGAGCACTGTTTTAAAAAACTTGTTCATCATTTAACCTCGTTTTATTTATAGATGGATTTGATCTTACCCCAGCTACGGCTTTGTATGGATACCGGCTGGTTAATTACAATATCAGAGTTTGAGACGGGATTTAAGGAAAATTCACCGAAACCGAAAGTCACAATGCCGGTAATGGAGGAAAACTGTGTGCCCATTTCCTTGCTTTGGGAGGGATTTCTATAGGCAAAACTGCCCAGGTTCACTGTGCACATACCGGTGCCGTCGTTGATCGTAAAGCGGCTGCTGCTACGGGCTCGGCCTGCAGAGCTCACTGAGAGCACTTTGGCATAGACAGCTTCATAGGCTTCCGCTTCCACAGCCCGGGTGAGCTGCGCGGTGGTGAGATTCACAGGGTGCGGCAGAGGATGATTGCGCTCGATAATGCTGAGTGCGGAGACATCCTGCAGAGTGGTCATACCAAAGGTTTCCTGCACTGTGCCGCTGATGCGGATGCGATCGCCGATCTTCACCTGACTCTGGGTAGACAGCACTAAAAGACCGCTATAGGGCCCGGCCACCGGTTCTGAAATAAAGAACCCACCGGATTTGTAGCCTATCGCGACCACGATGCCTTCCGTGCTGACTGCCTTGCCAGCGTATCGGGAAGGATATGTATTGTCACTACCGGGGAAAGTAGTGTACTGAATTTCGGATATAGAGAGGCCCCAAGCCATGATGAACAGGCCGGCGAACAGTGTCAGTAGTATTAATTTCTTTTTCATTCTAAACCTCTTTGTTACAATTATTAAACTGCTGTATATCCTGTCAAGCAAAATCGGAGCCTATTCTTGGGAATATGTGGAAGATATGCCACAGAAGGTGAGAAATTACTGCCAAAGCCATACTCTTTATCCTTTGTACTGAGCTTGCTCTTGTTCATATTGTGCATATGCTCAAGCCTTCAAGAGATCGATTTTGAGAAAGCATCCCGCAATGAAACAACGTTGATCCCCATAGCTTTAATCTGGGTGACAAACTTTTGCAAGCCTTCCAGCTTGGCTCTATCGTGACAGTGCGTGATGATGATGATCGGCTCTTTTCTACCCTTGAATTTGCCCAGGTCCTGAATCTTTTTGGTCAGGCTTTTGTCGCTTACATCCGGTACGTCCAGGAAGATATCGCGTTTGGCGATAAAGATATCCTGCTGCTTTGCAGCAGTATAGACTGCGCTGTGGGAAGTGGTGGCGCTATCGATAAAGAAAAGCCCTTCCTTTTTCAAGTGGCCCAGTACCTTGTTCATGGTTTCCAGATTCGCGGTGGTGGCACTGCCCATGTGGTTGTTTGCAGCGATGGCCATGGGTAACTGCTGGAAAAAATCGTCCAGCGCAGCTTTGAGCTCAGCTTCATCCATGTTTTTGGAGATGTATTTCTTGCCGGGGCTAATCTTGCTGTTTTCGGCTTCCATGGGAATATGAATGATCACTTCATGTCCTTTGCGGGTGGCCACGTTGGCGGCAGTTTTGGTATGGGCGAGATCCGGCAACACGGCAAAGACAAATTCGGAGGGGAGGTCGCCAAAATCGTCCAAAAGCTGTCCAGCGCTATTGCCAAAATCATCGATGATGATCACCACATCGGGCATATCATCACCCTTGCTCCAGTTGTATTCGTAACTTTGCAGCGTGGTGGGCTTGCCTTTTGGGGCCTCCTGAGGCTGCTCTTCTTCTATTTCTGTTGCAGGGGTTTCCTGATAGCTTTCGGTTTGCTCAGGTCTATCTTCAGCTTCCGGCTTGCCGGTGCAGGCAAAAAGCGCGAACAATATGATGAGGGGGAAAATCAGTTTTCTAAGGCTTGCCATGAGATTATATCCTTTTCTTTCAAATTATATTTGTCGGTACTGCCGGCCAAAAGCTCCAGCACGTATAAGTTTGGGCTGGTAGGAGAAATCATTTCTTCACTGAAGGGAGGGGTATCTTTTGCGATGTTGATGATCTTGAAATCGCTATCGATAAAGAGCATATCCAGGCTGAGGTAAGTATCCTGCATCCAGAAAGAATGGTAATCTATCTGCTTAAAGATGAAGAGCATACCTTGAGTGTCCAGCATTTTATCACGGAATTTCAGGCCACGGGCGAGATCTGCTTCTTTTTCTGCGATCTCTATGTCCAGCTCGACCTTGAGCTCTCCCTGGGGGCTGTGGATCTGCAGGGTTCCATCTTTTCTAAAGGCGTATTTGTGTTCGGGACTTTCCTTGCTGCTATCTTTTTTGCAGGCTCCCAGTAGCAAGGCTGTACAGATCAGGGTGATGATAAGCAGGCTTTTCTTCATTTGCTTAGTACCATTTTGCGGGTGATATTCTGCTGGGGTGTGTACAGGCGATACAGGTAAATACCTGTGCTGACCTGCTCTCCTTCAGAGTCTAGGCCGTTCCAAACGAAGGAGTGCTCCCCGGCAGCTAATTTGGTCTCGATCAGAGTTTTGATCACTTGCCCTTTGAGATTGTAGATCTTCAAAGCGACTGTCTGGTTTTCAGGCAGATAGAAAGAAATCTGAGTAGTGGGATTGAAGGGATTGGGATAGTTTTGCCCAAGGGAGAGGGACAGGGCTGGAATGCTTTGATCTTCGGAGGAAGTGGAGCTTACCGGCAGATCTCTGGAGTGCCCGTTGATCTGGGCAGGAATCACAAATTCAGCGCTATTGTCGATGAGTCCGATGGTCAAAGAGCTGGGGAAGAGCCTAGCCACCATTGCAATTTCTCCATCATCTCCTGTGGCCAGATAGAGCAGCTCTTCATCAAAAGTGGCATAGACGCCATCTATTACGAAGGGAATATCAAGGTATAAAGATTTTAGCAGTTGGGCAGATTCCAGATTAAGATGCAGGTTTCCGTCTTTCAGGCCTATAGGGAAAGCGACTTCAGGCAGGGCAAAAGGCACTAAAGTTTGCACGGGGAATCTGAAATCAGGGTTTAAAATATAGCTTTGGATGTGGCTGGCATCCATGGTGTTGACGCCAGAGTCCTGATCTGTATCGGCCGCGATCAACATAACTGCAGGGAGGCTGCGACCTACGGCATGGTTCAAAACCGCGCGAATATCCCGGGCGTTGATGACTTTATCCCCGTTGGCATCGCCATAAACAGGGTGGCTGCTGTTCCAGCCAGAGACGGCTACATCGTCGATATAGATGCCATCGGCATTCTGATACTGATCTGCTCTAATGCGAAAGCGCAGATACAGGTTGCTTCCGCTAAAAGCATCCAGGGAAAGCACTTGCTGGGTATATACATTCTGCTGGCCGGTAAAGCTGGTCAGCTCAGTCCAATTG
The DNA here is from genome assembly GCA_020532545.1 of Candidatus Cloacimonadota bacterium. GTDB lineage: Bacteria > Cloacimonadota > Cloacimonadia > Cloacimonadales > Cloacimonadaceae > UBA5456. The sequence goes on from JAJBAW010000046.1 coordinate 8,184, forward strand.
CTCCCGTTTGCAGAGGCTTCTACATAGACATAATCATAGCCGGTTTCAAGGTTCCATCTGGCTCTGAAACTGAGCAGGGGCTTCAGGATATTGCTCAGATCGATCGCATCGGCTGTGCGGATGGATTTGTTGATGCTGTTGCCATAATTGCCTGCAGGAGAATCTGTAAGCACAGAGTTTCCGCCTTCCTGGACTATCCCCCAGGGGCTGGTGGCATTCCAGGCTCCGAGGCCATTTTCAAAATCATCGGCAAAGATCTTTTCGCCCAGGACTATGACCATGCCAGTGCCGTTTTCCTGGCGCAGTTGCAGCGAGCTTTGGAAGATCCCATGCTCGGCAGAACTCACCTGAAATTGGTAATCGCCCTCATAGGTGGAAGGCAGGATAAATTGGCCGTTGATATCAGTGGTTGTCTGAACGGTGGGGTCTGTATAAAGAGTGATCTGCGCATTGTCCACTGGATAGCCGTCAATGTCCCGCACAATACCGCCCAGCAGGAGCTGAGAGGCACTTTCCAGAGCAAAATTCTGGATAGTGTGTCCCTGCGCGGGTACGGTGATTTCGACAGTCTGAGGGATGTGAGAATCAGCGGAGGCCGTCACCAGATAAGTTCCGGGCAGCAGCAAGCGATGATAGTCTCCCACGCTGGGGTCATTCAGAATAGTTTTGGCATTGCCACTCACGGTGATGGTGGCGGGGATGGGATTGCCAGAAGCATTTGTCACAGTGCCTTTGAGGCCGTTTTGGGCATATTCGATAAAAGACAGGATCGATTCCTGGTTATTCGCCCAATAGTTGTTCAAAGTGGAGGCGTTAGGCCATTTGGTGTTTGAAAGCTCCATAGTGTACTCGATATTACTGGTAAAAGCGTAGTTCCAATCTTGCATTGAGCCGGTGATCACATACCAGGCAGCGCCATTGGTGATGCCCTGGGCAAATTCATTGCTGTTGTACATGGGCAGATTGTGCTGGGCATAGGTCAGGGACATATCGATGAGCAGCGCATCATCCGGGGTCAACACAGGGGTGTAATCCCAAGGATAGTTCACTACCAAAGCTCCACTATGAAAGTTGATGCCGCAAACGAAATTGTGCTGATGGCTGAAGTCTATCATAGCCAGGTTTTCGGTAGCGAGAGGATTGCCGTCCGGATTGGTGATGCCAGTGGGCATGGGGAAATTGCGATTCAGGTCCACGCCTGCTGCATTGTAGCGCACGCCATTAGCATAGCCATCCGGATTCATCATCGGGATGAACCAAAGCTCGGTGTTGTTTACGATATCGGTGATGCGGGGACTCGTACCATAATCGGTGAGCAGCAGCTCGATGGTGCGAATCAGCATGTCATAGCCTATGGGTTCATCGCCATGGATGTTTGCGATGAGTTTCACTTCTGGTTCCGCTTCGTTTACGCTTACATTATCAGAGATTTTCAGGGCATAGAGGGGTCGGTTCTGAATGGAACTGCCATATTGCACGAGCTGGCAGAGATTGGGATAGATATCTTGCATATCTTGCAGGAAAGTCTGAAACTCCGTGAGGCTGTAGTAGGCATCCAGGGGGTTATCGCTTCCGCGGGTAGTGGCTATCAGATACTCGTAATATTCTCTGGCCTGATCGGGAATCCGGGTCACCGCAAAGCCGTGCTGCAAGAGCAAATCCTCTCCCTCTTGATTTCTCACATCCACGATGATGCTACCGGTGAGGCGGTTTACCCTGTCTATGCTCAGGTTCAAGGTGTTGATCGTTTTGACGTCTTGCTCTATGTTCCAGCTCTGAATCAGGAGCGGATAGGCAAGAGCGAGGTTCGCAAGCAAAGTTAAAACTAAGCTAAAAATCAGCTTTTTCATTGATAATCCTTTTATATGGCCTGCTTAACTGCAGACTAAAGTAATATACCCATTATGATGCAATTTCCCAGCCGAAAAGCAAAATACCAGGTGATAGCACACATGCCCGAGATTGCTTAATGCTGCTTCGTTCCCGATCTGACATGGTTCACATTCAGACATTGGCCACACCTGGCAAGATCAAGACATCCGGGCTGTCATATTTTGTCAATCAAAACCTTAAGCTAAGGTTCACAGAGCTGCGCCAATTGATCTCCTCAAGGTCTTCAGATACAGGCGAGAGAGTCACTTCCAAGTATGAACCCTGATTAAAATTCCAGTTGGCACCAGCTACCAGACTGTATTCCTTCCACGTGCCCCAAGAGTACATTGGACTCAGACTATAGTAAAAGTCGCCGATATCGTGCTTGAGATTCAAGCTGGCCTGGTACTTGCGGTTTTTGGTATTGATATTATAGTATTCTCCGGCTTGGTCTGCGTACTGGTTTTCCTCATAGGCATAGCCCAGATCGATCAGGAAGGCAGAGCCGCGATTACGGCCGTAGGGCAGTTGCAGCCATCTTTCATCCCCGCTGCGGGCGATATAAGGATAGCTGTCAAAGATGAGATTGTAGTGATATCCCACTTGGCGGTAGAGCTTGTTGATGCGCTGGGTTTCATAATAGTAATCTGTGTAATCGGCACGAATCTGATAACCCTGACGAAAAGCCACCCGATCCCCAAACAGGATATCTATTTCGGGCAAGAAACTAAAGCTTTCCAAACTATGGTTGTTCGCCGAAAGCAGAGAGTCCAGATACACATCTTCGCGCAGGGTGTAGGTAAACCAATTTCCCAAGCGGACATATTCCTTGAAATAGTGTTTCCAGCCCAGGCGCAGATTGCGTGTCCGCAGGTCGTTGTCCCAGCGATTGTCCTGCCGGGGGAAGTAGGTGCGCTGCAGATTGATGCCCAGGGAGGTGATCAGGGAATCCTGCTCGCTATATTGCCAGGCCGCACTGGCGCCAAGGCTGCGGTTTTCCACATGGCGGGTGTTCTCGGCATAGCTAAAATCCTTGATGGCAAGTTGATGTGCGGCTGCGCTGCTCAATGTGAGGCGAGGGTGGATATAGTAGTCAAGCTTCAGGTTTAGATCGTTGTAAAATTCTCCGTTATTGCGCACAATGTTGTTCTTTAGCCTGGTGCGACGCTCGGAGTAGTATTCGCTGAGGCTGAGATTCACGTGTTCATGAGGAGCATAATCCACCTGGCTTTGCACATTCATGATGTTGCGGTTTTGGGTATCCAGTTTTTGATAATTGGTATTTCGCTTTGCTCCACTGCTAAAGAGATTGTAGATGTCTTCTTCTCTGTGACTGATGTTGAAGCTGTTGTCCCAATACACTTTGGGGAAAAGCCAGCGCATCATGGCAGAAGCGGAAGCGCTTTCATAAGCCTCCCAATCCATCAATTTCTTATCCAGATTGCCACTGACTCCGGCCGAAAGCAGCTCTCCATCATAGCGGTAGGAGGCATCTGAGAGTAGCTGAAAGCCATCGCTCTTGAGATAGTTGCCCAGCAGATAGCGATCCTGTTCATTACGGATGAGGCCATGTGCCTGCAGACTTACGAAAAGGCTATCTATCGGTGTCCATTGCAGTTCATAACCGAGATTGCCGTTTTTGTTGATGTAAGCGGTGGGGTCTAGATCACTGGAATCAAAATAAGAGTCATAATCCAACAGGAGCCCATGCGAAAGGCGGTATTTGTGATAGGAATATCTGGTGCCCAAAAGGGATCGCCTGGTTTGTTGATTGAAGTTCAGACGCTGCTCCCAGGAGCTTTGCCCGATGATATGCATGGTGCTGAACTCTGTGGGGCTGGTCTGATAGCCCAGGTTTGATTCCAGCAGGCGGATATTGTCGCTATTATAGAGGTAAAACTCTATGCCCCGGGATTGGGCAAAAAGACTGAAACTACAGCTTAGCAATAAGATCGCTAAGGCGAATGAAGTCGTTTTCACTTAAGGTCTGGGCCCTTCGTCCAAAATCAAGTTCGCTGATGCCTTCCAGTTTTTGCAGCTTATCTTTGCCGATCATCAGCAAAAGGTTGTTTCTGAGGGTCTTGCGGCGGTGCGCAAAAGCTGCGATGATCAGAGCGTGGAACAGGGCTGGATACTTGATAACAGGTACATCCTGGCGAGGCGTCATGGTGATTACCATGGAATCCACTTTGGGTGGCGGCTCAAAATACTCTTTTCCCACCATAAAAGCTGAGTTGATATCATACTTCAGAGCCAGCCTCAGCGTGAGTGGACCGTAGCTTTTGCCTCCGGGATCCGCACTCAGGCGTTCTGCCACTTCTTTTTGAATCATCATTACCACTCGGGAGAAGCTGGCATGATGTTTCTCCAAACGATAGAGGAGGGGAGAGGTGATCTGATAGGGGATATTAGCTATTAGCTTCAAAGGCCTCACGCCAAGGGCGATTTGTGCCGCCCAATCCAGCTTCAGGATATCGATGATCTGTAGATTCAGGCCTTCCGTAAATCTGTCACTGAGGGGTTTTGCCATGCGCGAGTCCAGCTCAAAAGCTTCCAGATCTGCACCACGATTCAGTATCTCTTGGGTGAGGATGCCGTGTCCCGGACCGATCTCCCAGATTCTTTCTCCGGGTGAAATCTGCCCCAAATCTGCTATCCTGCTGGCGATGCCTGTATCCGTCAGAAAATGCTGTCCCAGTTCTTTTATGGCTCTCATCAGATAGCTACAAATTCATTCATTTTGGCAAGATAAAAGAAAGGGAGAGCCAAACTCTCCCAAGCTGATATATCTTGCTTAGACTTTCATCTTTTCGGCGGGTATGCCTTTACAAGTTTTACAGACCATGATAGCTTTGTCACCGATTTTTACTTCGTAAAGTAGTTTTACACCAGTACGGTGGCAAGATGGGCATTCGCCCCGGCCTTGATTCGGCATTTTCTTGACTTCTGCGCCACGATTGTTCTTCGCCATTTGGAACTCCTTATATTTTCCTTGATTACTATGTAAATAGTCAGAGTACCAAGTTTGGCGGGTGGCTCAGTTAGTCAATGAATATTTTTCTTCAGAAAAGCTCGGCAACCAGTTCTCGCGGTTCGAGACGGAAATGGGACTTTTTGCCTTCGAAGAAATGATGCACCCGGATGAGGTGGATATTCAGCGCAGAATAGGTAAAGCTTTTACCACTTTTGGTATTAGTTACCGTGGTATAGCTCTTGCGATATACACCTTGGTGCATGAAGGGGCAGGGCAAGTATCCTCTTACCACTTCTGTGTTTACATCATAGATATCATCCACCACAGTGGAGGCCTCAAAGGCGTCAAAACTCTTCTGTTGGAAGTATTCCAGGCGGGCTGCGATATCTTCAGCAGATTTGCCCAGTTCTTCCAGCACCATTTCATCATCGGAAATGACCTGATTAAAATCGCGGGTATCATTGCCCAAAAACCCGCTGTAGGTTATCACTCCCGGTTGCATTCTAGCCATGATTTTCTTGTCTTTAGGAGTTTGTTTCATTTTTTTTACCCAAAACTGTCATAATAGATTTTCCCCTCATCGATGCCATAATCGTTGATCAGAGATTTTGTAACGGCGGCAATCATGCCCGGACTGCCGCAAAGGTAGGCCTCCGTATTCTTGGGGTCACGGATGGCTTCCTTAAAGTATGGCATCAAAAATCCTGTCTTCCCTTCCCAATGATCTTCTTCAGTGGCATGGGATAGCACAGGCACATACGTAAAATCATCAAAATATTCTTCAAACGTCCGCATCTCATCACCCAAATAAAGATCTTTTGCACTGCGGGCACCAAAGAAATAGGTCATCTTTCTACTTGTTCCCACCTCCCTTAGGTGTTCTAACATGGATTTGATCGGTGCTGAACCAGAACCACCGGCCACAAAGAGAATATCCGCCTCGGTATCGCGCAGATAAAAATCTCCATAGGGTCCGGTGAAATCGACTTTATCACCCACCTTGAGCTGGGTATGCACCCAAGTAGTGCAAATTCCCTCAGGGACGAGGCGCACAATGAGTTGGATGCGGTTATTGAGCTCGGGCTTGGAAGAAATTGAGTAAGCCCGGATCGCTTTTTGTTTTACTTTGGCATAAGGTTTTGTTTCGAGCTGCACATATTGTCCAGCCTTAAAATCTATGCTTTGTCCTTCGGTTAACTTGAAGGTAACGCCTTTGATATCATAGGTATAGTCTATTATTTCTTCGATCACGCTATTGAATTTGCGGATATTGAAGATTTCTTCGGGGATATTGATATTGATATCAGTCTTGACCTTTACCTGGCAAGACAGCCGCACGTTATCTGCCATCTCTTCTTTGGTAAGCTGCGGTTTTTCTGTGGGCAAAATAGGCCCGCCACCCTCAAAGACCTGGCATTTGCAAGCTCCGCAAGTGCCCCTGCCTCCACAGGCAGAGGGGATGAATATCTGTTTATCGGCCAAACTGGCCAGGAGGGTATTGCCCCCGGTCACGACCAGATCTCTTTTCTTGTTGATATTGATGGTGACTTCGCCATAATTGCTGAGCCAGCGCTGGGCCAGCACCATGATCAGCGCCAGGATTACTCCGATCGCGCTCATGAGGCCTATATCTTGAAATATTCTTGAGAGCATCATTTCCCCTTACTGAATCTGAACGATACCGGAAAACCCGATAAAGCCCAGGGCCATGATTCCTGTGATGATCAGGCTGATCGCTGCACCACGCAGGCCTGCAGGCACCATTTTCTCTTTGAGTTTGCGCCGGATCGCAGCCAGCATCAGGATGGCCAGCAGCCAGCCGATTCCGCTGCCTGCACTGAAGGCTAAGGTTTGGATAAAACTGTATTTCCGGATTATCATAAAGAGACCAACTCCCAAGATCGCGCAGTTCACTGTGATGAGCGGTAAAAAGATGCCCAAGGAGTAATACAGCGACGGCGTGTAGCGTTCGATGACCAGTTCCAGAAATTGTACGAAAGCGGCAATCACGATGATGAATACAATGTATTGCAGATACACGATGCCAAAGGGAATCAAGATGTAGTAATAGACCAGCCAATTCAAGGCTGAGGTTACTATGAGCACAAAGGCCACGGCGATACCCAGTCCAAAGGCAGATTCGATTTCCTTGGAGATCGAAAGGTAGGAGCACATGCCCAAAAAGTATGTGAGCAGGATATTGCCGGTAAAAATAGCGGCCCAAAAGAGTACAAATGCGCTAATTTCCATTATGCTTTCACCTTGTAATAGTATGTATTTATGATCCAAATGAGCATGGCCAAGAGGAAGAAGGCGCTGGGTGCCATTACCATGATGCTCCAAGCAGTCCACCAGTCACCCATGATGCGGAAGCCAAAGATCGAGCCAAAGCCAAAGAGTTCACGGATAAAGGAAATCGCCAGCAGCACCATCGTATAACCGATGCCGGAGCCGATGCCATCTACCAGAGAGTCCATCACTTTGTTTTGTGAGGCAAATGCTTCCGCCCGTCCCATCAAGATACAATTTGTGATGATGAGCCCCACATAAGGTCCTAATTGTTTACTGATCACCGGCATATTGGCCTTCAGAAAGATGTCCACGATGATCACGTAAGCCGCGATGATCAGGACTTGTACCATCATCCGCACACTGCGCGGAGTCCAGGCACGGATCAGCGAGATGGTCATACCGGCCATGGCCAGAGTAAAGATCACGCCCAGCCCCATGATCAGGCTATTGAGCATGAGATTCGTGACCGCCAGAGCAGAGCAGATGCCCAAAATCTGGCGCCAGATGGCGTTATCTTTGAAAGTGGCATTGATGAAGATTTCTTTTTTTGTCATAGCTCATTGCTCCGAACGTAGTCATATATATAGTTAAATTCTGCACGCAACATCTTGATCACCGAGTCTGAAGTGATGGTAGCACCGGTCACGCGTCTCAATTGCCGGTCTGTCGCTGGGGTTTGGGTCTCGGCAATGAATTCATAGCTTTGGGTCACATCGTCCTTGGATTCTGGATTCACCACAAAAAGCCGGTTCTGGAATTGGTCTAAAAACCATTTTTCTTCTATGCGTGCACCCAAACCGGGAGTCTCCTGTTGATTTACAATGGCAAAATCCAGGATAGTTTTAAAATCTGTGGAGGTGGAAACCAATGCCCGCATCGAGCCCCAGAGCCCATTGCCCTTGATCTCAAAACAGTAGGCCACCACGGTGTCAGCTACCACAGCCTTATAGACCTCGCGCTCAAAATCCTTGGGCTCCAGCTTCTGCACGTACTTCTCAAAAGAGCCGGGATAGGCCGCCATGATCTGCTCTGGGCTTTGCTGGGTGACTTCGCCTATCTTTGCGCTGAGAGTGCTCAGGATCTTTTGTTGATAGCTGGAAGTCTCATAAGTCTCGATTTTTTCTTCACTATAGCGGAACATCACAGCGAGAATACCTGTAAATAGCACTACGTTGATCAACATGAAGACTATTGGGAACCAAAAGCTATCTTTCACTTGACCCCCACTTTTTCAAGTCCGTATTCGATCAAGGGCATGAAGGCATTGGTGAGCAGAAGTGCAAACATAAACCCTTCTGCAAAAAGAGAATAGCGTCGGATAAATACGGTAAGGAATCCGATCAAAAGCCCATAAATCCAGATTGCCCATTTGCCTCTAGGGCAGGAGATGGGGTCTGTCACCATAAAGACGATGCCAAACATGGCTCCACCACTAACCAGGAAATAAAGGGGATTCACCTGAGGGTAAAAGATGAAGCTGAACAGGGAGAGAAAGATCAAGGTGGAGAGCATGGGCTGCCATTTTGCCGTTTTGGTGATAATCAGATACACGCCGGCCAGGATGATGAGCAGGGCAGAGGTTTCACCCATGGAGCCGGATATGAAGCCCGTAAAAGCATCTGTGAAGCTGTATAAGGCCTCTCCGGTAGCCCGGTAATTGTTCAGGATTGTGGCTCCGGTGTGCATAGCACTATCAGCCTGCCAGCGGATCAAGCCTCCAGGGAAATCTCTCAAGAGAAAAGGCTTTACCCAGGAAATCGTCATCTGATTTGGAAATGAGATATACACGAAGGTGCGTCCCAGGATGGCGGGATTAAACATATTTGTGCCAAATCCACCAAAGACCATCTTACCAAAGGCGATGGAGATCACCCCGGCGAATAAAGACATCCACAATGGAATGGTTGGCGGCAGGGTCAAAGCGACTAAAGAGCCAGTCACAAAAGCGGCCATAGTCACTTTCCCAGCCTTCTTTTTGCGCACAAACAAATATTCGGTAAAATAGGCTCCCAGATTGGCAACAGCCAATACGGCCAGCACTCTCCAACCGAACAGGTAAACTGAAAAGATCGCGATGGGGATGAGCGCATATAGCACCCGGTTCATCATCGGCTGTTTCAAAATTTTTCCAAACATGCAAAGACTTCCCTTCTTAAGCTTTTTTACAAGTTAATCCAGCCTGACATATCCGTCAATAAAAAAGATTCAAATTCAAGCTATTATTTGGTCTAAATGTTGCGCAGTTTCTATATTTGGCCATTATTGACAGGCAAAACGGGTCTTCCCGAGCCGGTATGTATGGATATCGGACTGTGCTGGATCTTAGCTCTTGCTCGTCTGCCTTCTCCCTATTAGATGTCGTGGAGATGACGTGCAGATAGTAGGAATAAATCCTGCGATATGCAGGTGATTTGCACCATAGGGAATGGGGGTCAATTTAGGATTTAGAATGTATAGTGTAGAGCTACACCCCAAAGATTATCTTAGTCTCGCGCCTGGCACTGGCCAGGCTATCCGAGGAGTGCACACCATTATCGGTAATGCCGTTGCCATGCAGAGCGCGGATGGTTCCGGGCCTGGCTTTTTGTGGCGAAACATCCCCGTTCAGCTCGCGCAGGTCATGAATGGCGTTTTCTTTTTCCAAAAGCAGGGCGATCGTATTTCCAGAGCACATAAAGCTTTGTAGCCTATTGAAGAATTCCTTTCCTATGTGTTCTGCATAAAAGCTCTTGGCCAGCTCTTCATCAAAGCGGAAAAGCTTCATCTTTAGAATAGAAAAACCGTGATCCTCAAGCATGGAGATTATCCGTCCCACATGCCCCTGCATCACGGCATTCGGCTTGATCAAAAACAGGCTTTGTTCGATCATTTCTGCCCCTTTAATGATTTCGATTTATGCTAAAACGGCTATACGGCATATCATTTTGCCAAATCAAAAAACAGGATTAGCTGGATCAGTTCTGGACGTAAATAGTTTCGATATAGTCCAAAGCAGCCACTTTGATGGCCATGTCGCGCTTGAGGGCTTTGCTCATGCGGATCTTGTGCAGCAGGATCTCTGTCCAGACTTCAAAGATTTCTCCGGGTTTGAATTCCACACCAGTGTAGAGCTTTAACATGTCTTGATAAAACTCATCCCGGTCCGAGTCCACTCGTCCGATCACCAGTTTTTCGTTGTCAGTGCAAAAATCGTAGTCTTTGAAGCGCACGTCGATCACGGCATAACCCAGCTTCAACAGGTTTTCGTAATTGATTTGTAAGTCATCTTTATTAAGCATGTGAGGGACTCCTGAATTTATTTTCTCGACAGAAATATATCCGTCTCTTTCTTGGTATCCATACTGAAAGCAAGCTTAAATAAGTCAAGAAGAATTTCTTGAAATCAAGAAGTGGAGGCAGGATGTCCAAATTTGAATTGATCACAGATTACGCTCCTAGCGGAGACCAACCAGAAGCTATAGCAGAGCTGGTCAAGGGAGTAGAGGATGGTAAAAGGTTCCAAGTGCTGCTGGGGGTTACCGGTAGCGGGAAGACCTTTACCATCGCCAACGTCATCCAAGAACTGAACCGCCCCACTTTGGTGCTCTCGCACAATAAGACCCTGGCCGCGCAGCTTTATGGCGAATTGAAGCAGCTTTTTCCACACAATGCAGTGGAGTATTTCATCTCCTACTATGACTATTATCAGCCCGAAGCCTATATCCCGGGCAAAGATATCTATATCGAAAAAGACTCCGACATCAACGAACAGATCGAAAAGCTGAGACTGAGGGCCACCATGAGTTTGATGGAGCGGCGGGATGTGATCATCGTGGCTTCCGTATCCTGCATCTATGGTTTGGGCGTGCCGGAGGAATATCGCGAAGCCTTGATCCGCTTGAAACTGGGGATTAAGATGGATAGGGATGAATTGTTGCAAAAACTCGTGAAAGCCCACTATAGCCGCAATGACATCGCCTTTGAACGTGGAGCCTTCCGGGTGCGGGGCGATACTGTGGATATCTATCCCGCCTATCTGGAGCACTGCCTGAGGGTGGAATTCTTTGGTGACGAAATCGTCAATCTGGAAAAGCTGCATCCTATTTCTTATCACAGCCTGGGTGCGGTGGAAGAGTATCCCGTGTATCCTGCCATTCACTTTATCATGAGCGAAGACAAGCTGCATGCCGCTACACATAGCATACAGGCTGAGATGGAAGAGCGCGTGAAATACTATCTGGATAATCAGAGGTATGTGGAAGCAGACCGGCTGAAACAGCGCACCATGTTTGATCTGGAGATGCTGCGTGAACTGGGCTATTGTAGTGGAATAGAAAACTATACGCGCCATCTCACCGGAGCCAAACCTGGAGAGCCGCCAAATTGTCTCTTGGACTATTTCCCCGAAGATTTCCTCTTCGTGATCGATGAATCCCATGCCTCCATCCCGCAGGTTCATGCTATGTTTGGCGGAGATTACACCCGCAAAAAGAATCTGGTGGAATATGGCTTTCGCCTGCCTTCTGCCTTTGACAACCGTCCGCTGCAATTTGAGGAATTTGAAGAGTATTTGCGGCAGGTGATCTTTCTTTCAGCTACCCCTGCGGCCTATGAACTGGGTAAAACTGGTGGCGAGATCGTGGAGCAGGTGATCCGTCCTACCGGCCTACTGGATCCTGAGATCGAAATACAGCCCATCAAAAACCAGGTGGATGACCTCATTGCACAGTCCAAAGAGCGCATTGCCAAAGGACATAAGGTGCTGGTGATGACCCTCACCAAGCGCATGGCGGAAGACCTTAGCAAATATCTGGAAAATGCCGGAATCCGCAGTAAATACCTGCATAGCGATATCGGTAGCATCGAGCGCGCGAAGATCATCCGGGAATTGCGCTTGAACGAATATGATGTGCTGGTGGGAGTGAACCTCCTGCGGGAAGGGCTGGACCTGCCGGAGGTATCCCTGGTGGCGATTTTGGATGCGGATAAAACCGGTTTCCTGCGTTCAGCCCGGTCATTGATCCAGATTTCCGGACGCGCAGCCAGGAACGTGGAAGGTAAAGTGATCTTTTATGCAGATGTGGTTACCGATGCCATGAAATACACCATCAACGAGACCAATCGCCGCAGAGTCAAGCAATTACAGTATAATAAGGAGCATGGCATCACCCCGCAGACCATCATGAAGACTGTGGAGCAAATCATGCAATCCACCGCGATCGCAGAAGGTTATGAACGCGGTGAGCAGCAAGGGGACTTCCGCAGCAAGAAAGTGGACTTCAGTGAGTATCTGGAGCTGGATTCAAAGGAAAAAGTCCTCGAGCTTTTGAAAAAAGAGATGCAGAGGGCCGCTTCTGATCTAGATTTTGAAAGGGCTGCAGAGCTCAGAGACAGGATTTGGGAGATGCAGAATCCCAGCCAGAGTCTGGAGCAGTGAGCCATAACTGACATGGATTATGCGCAGGTGGAATTGCACTGAATCCATCTGCTATATATGAAAAAAGCCCCGGAGCGAATCCGGGGCTTGATTTATGGGGTTTCTATTATTCCATGAGCAGCATCTTGCGGGTGGAGGTATATTTCCCAGCGCTAAAGCGGTAGAAATATACGCCACTGCTGAGCTGTGTACCATTGTCATCACGGGCTTCAAAGACTATGCTGTGATGTCCG
>JAJBAW010000047.1 GCA_020532545.1 Candidatus Cloacimonadota bacterium
GTTCTACGATCGCGGTTCAAGGAACATCGGTGCTTACCAACAATGTTTTCTACAATCCGGATATGAATACTCAGATCCTGATCCCAAATTATATCTCCTCCGGGATATTTAGCTCTGCCACCTTGATCAATAACAACATTCTGGGTGGCTCAAGCGGCGTGTATAGCCAGACAGCTCAAAATCCTGTGACCTGGGGGCCAGGAAACACCAGCCATGAACCTTTGTTTACGGCAGAAGGAAACCGTCCTTATACTTTGAGCCCTATTTCCCCATTGATAGACGCCGGATGGCAACTTTCCTCAGTGATAGATCAGGCAGTGGATGCCGGTGGCAATGAACGCTACTGGGATGGTGATGGCGATGGCCTTACGGTGATAGATGTCGGAGCTTATGAGTATCAGCCGATGTATGCGCCGCTGAATCTCATTGCCGAGGCCTGGCAGCAGCAGATATCGCTATCCTGGCAAATGCCGCTGATGGACAGAGGCCTATCAGGATTTCGGATATATCGTAAGGGCGAAGCTTATGCCGAGCTTCCGGATCCATCGCTACGCTATTTCAGGGATTTCTCTGCGGTGAATGATACCCTGAGTTATTATATAGTCGCTTTGTATGGCTCGGTGGAATCGGCCGCTTCAAACAGCGTAAGCGTGGTAATCAGCGGCGTAGATAATCAGGATGAACTCAGCTCTGTCACCCCCAGCCAGATCAGCATCTCACCCAATCCCTTCAAAACATCGGCTAATATTGAGCTAAGTCTATCCAAATCAGCTAAAACTCAAGTAAATATATACAACATCAGAGGTCAAAAGGTGAGAACGCTCTTTGACGGTATTATGGCCAAAGGAACTCAGATCCTGTCTTGGGATGGCACGGATGCCCAAGGCAACAGTGTTTGTGCCGGAGTGTACCTGGCCAGAATAGAAAGCGGGGCATTGAAGCAAAGCTATAAGATGATCCTGCTGAAATAGGATCAAGGGCGTGCGCTACCGAGTCTTCCGCAGGAACGGCGTCCTGCGCTACGGGAGATTTTCATTGACAAAAATGCGACAGATAAAAATAGTGGAATATCAGTGTGCGCCCTTGGCTCAATTGGATAGAGCATCTGACTACGGATCAGAAGGTTAGGGGTTCGAGTCCCTTAGGGCGTGCCAGATTTTTCTCTTGCCAGCTTTTGCTGGCTTTTTTTATTGGGCTTACAATGAGTAAAAAGAAAGAAAGTGGTAACCGCAAAGGAAATTTAGCCTTGCTTTATGGGATGATGTTTCGCTATTGGCCATACATCATCGCTGGCCTGGTCACGATGGTCCTATTCGCACTCTTTAGCGGAGTCAGCATCACCGTCTTGGTTCCCCTCTTTGATTATGTCTTCAATCCCAACAAACCCCCCATAGAGTATCACAATACCAGCGAGATATTAGCAGCGCTGAGCCAGGCCTTTAGCAGCTTTGGCGATAGCATTGGCTCCATCTGGCGGATCCGGGGCATGAGCGACATCAGCCCGCTCTGGGAGAATCTCAAAGAGCTGATGCTGGTGAGCGATTCACTGTCTCTCTTATACCTGCTCTGCATCGTGATTGTGGTGCTGATCCTCCTCAAGAATCTCGCTTTTTTTGCCAACCGCACATTCTTTGTGATGCTACGCGGCAAGACCATCCGGGATATGCGTAACCACATGTTCCGCCAGTACTTAAATCAATCTTTGGAGTTCTTCAGCAAAAACCAGGTGGGTGATGCCATCGTGCGCATGGTCAATGATGTGGAGATCGTCTCAAATCAGTACATCTTTGCCGTCTTCAATAGCATTCGGGATCTCAGCACCGTGGTAGTTTACATGTATATCGCGCTCTTTTTGAATGCCCGGCTCTTTGCCTACAGCATCCTGGTGGTGCCGATCTTGACCTTTACCATCGGCTTTTTGGGCAAGAAAATCAAGAAGTATTCCAAGCGCATCCAGATTCAGATTTCGATGATGTTCAGCGTGGTGGAGGAAGTGCTGAACAGCATCAAGATCGTGAAGGCTTTTCGGCGTGAGGATCAGGAATATCAGGCTTTTGAGAAGATCAATAGCAAGCATCTGAGACAGTGGCAAAAGTCGCAGATCTACGCGGCGATGAATGTGCCATTTTCGGAACTGAACTCCGCCATCACAGGTGTGGTGGTGGTGATCATCGGTGGGGGAATGATCCTGAATCCCGAGATCAATTTCTCTTTGGGAGACTTTACTGCCTTTCTGTTTGCCGTGTTTTCCATGCTGCATCCACTAAAAAGTATCACCAATCTTTATACCGAGATCAAGAAGGCGGGAGTCTCGCTGGACCGCATTGCTCTGGTCTTGAACGAACAGTCCAGCATTCGTGATGACGAAGATTCCGTGCCCAAAAAGCAATTTGAAGACCGCATAGCCTTTGAGCAGGTGGATTTTTATTACAAGCCGGGAGAATATGTCCTAAAGGACTTGAATCTGATCATCCCCAAAGGCATAAAGCTTGCCTTTGTAGGGGCTTCCGGAGGCGGTAAGACTACGGTGACGAACCTGATCAACCGCATGTATGACGTCAAAGGTGGGCGCATCTTGCTTGATGGCATCGACATCAGAAAAATCAAGCTGGACGACCTGCGCAATCTCTTTGGCGTGGTGACCCAGGACTCGGTGCTCTTCACCAAAACCATACGGGAAAACATCGCCTATGGCTCTCATAACGAGCTTTCAGATAAAGAGATACGCGAGGCCGCACGGATCGCCCATGCCGATGAATTTATTCTGCACTTCCCCCAGCAATATGATCAACTTTTGGATATTAAAGGCCTGAACCTTTCCGGCGGACAAAAACAGCGCTTGTGCATCGCCCGCGCCATTGTGGGTAATCCTCCGATTTTGATCTTTGACGAAGCCACCAGCGCGCTGGATACAGAGAGCGAACGCATGGTGCAGCAGGCCATTGATGAAGCCACCAAAAACCGCACTGTGATCCTGATCGCCCATCGACTTTCTACCATCCTGGCCGCAGACAAGATCGTGGTGCTGGAAGAAGGCCGGATCATCGATGCAGGCAGTCACAAAGAGCTTCTGGAGCGCTGCCAGAGATATCAAACCCTATATAACCTCCAATTCAATCAATGAAGGAGCAACTATGAAGATTAGCGGATTTTCCTTTGTACGCAATGCCGAAATACTTTACTACCCCATAGCGGAGTCCATCCGCTCCATCCTCCCCATTTGTGATGAATTCGTGATCGCAGTGGGCAAAGGCGAAGACAATGATCATACCCGCGAGATCATCGCAGCCATCAATGACCCCAAAATCCGCATTATCGATACCGTCTGGGAAGAAAAGTATTGCACACGTGGCATGATCAATTCCTATCAGACCGATATCGCGATGCAGGCTTGCTCTGGAGATTGGCTCTTTTATGTGCAGGCTGATGAAGTGGTGCATGAGAAGTATCTGCCGGTGATCAAAGCCCGTTGTGAAGAGCTTTTAAACGATAGTCAGGTGGAAGGATTGCTCTTTAATTACACCCATTTTTGGGGGGATTATCAGCATTATCACGCTGGACATGGCTGGTATCCCTGGGAGATCCGCATCGTGCGCAATCTGCCCAAGATCCACTCCTATCAAAGCGCGCAAAGCTTTCGCTGGTTTGAGACTTACGAGAATCCGCGACAGGAAACTGGCACCCGCAAGCTGAATGTAGCTAGTGTGGACGCCTATATCTACCATTACGGTTGGGTGCGTCCGCCGCATCTCATGCAGAACAAACGCCGCGCCCTGGACTCGGTGCATTGGGGAAAAGGCAAAGCGGAGAAGCACTATGCCACTGCGCCTTCTTACTTTGATTATGGTCCGCTGGATCGCCTGGGACGCTTTTCTGGCAGCCATCCCGCTGTGATGAGGCAGATGATTGCGCGTTTTGATTGGCAGGATAAACTGCAGTATAGTGGTAAGCCCAATCCGAGCCGTGAACTACATAAACACGAAAGACTTGGCATCCGCCTGCTTTCTCTGCTGGAAAAAGTTACCGGCCCCATTGGGACCTTCAAAAACTATCAATTGCTGAAGCGCTGAAGAGTATAAAGCCATGAAGATGAGCCTGATCATTACCGTTTACAACCGCCTCAACCTGCTTCAGAAGTGCCTTGAGCTGCTTTTACTGCAAAATCTGCTGCCGGATGAGATCATTCTCAGCGATGATGGTTCAGAGGATGATCCCCTGCCCATCCTGGAAAAGCTGCGCACGGACTTCAAGGGCAAGGTTCACTATGTACGGCAGGAACATCAGGAGTTCAGAGCTGCCCGGGTGAGGAATAATGGCGTTTCGCTCAGCACTGGTGATATTCTGGTGTTTTTGGATCAGGACATCCTCATGCCTGCGGACTATCTGAAGGTGATCGCGAAAACGCTCAAGCCGGGACGCTTTCTCAGCGGATATCCGGTTCGTTTGAGTGAAGCGCAGACGGAAGAGCTGCTGAAACGGAGCTTGAAGAATGTGCCGTTTAGAGAAGTTGTAAACCCAAAGCAACATCGCAAGATCATCCGGCAATGGACGAAGGATTATCTGTATTACTCTCTGGAAAAGATCTCCTGGCCTTACAGCAAGGGAGTGAAACTGCGCAGCGGCGTATCTGCCATGCTGCGTAAGGATTTTGTAAAGGTGAACGGCTTTGACGAAAGCTTCGTGGGTTGGGGTAATGAAGATGACGACCTGGGTAAGAGAATGCGTGCCGGAGGCTGCAAAGGCTTTAATTTTGTACTGACCCAATTCCCGCTGCACCTGTATCATGAACCATATCACGGTCCCAAAGAGCGGCGCAATAGGACTTACGCTGCCAAACGCAGATCTGTAATCGGCAAAGATTCTTACAGATGCGAAAAGGGCTTGGACAGTCCCCGGCCGGATATCTATACTGATTTGGGAGTTTAGCATCATGGTAAAGCTCTCTGTGGTAATGATCACGAAAAACGAAAGCGCCAACATCGCTGACTGTCTGAAGACTTTTGCCTGGGCGGATGAAATTATCGTGCTAGACACAGGCAGCGAAGATGATACCATTCCAATAGCGGAAGCGCAAGGGGCACAGGTATTTAAACTGGAGCGCTGGGCAGGTTTTGGCCTGGCAAAACAGCATGCGGTGGATCTAGCTACAAACGATTGGATTCTCAGTATAGATGCCGATGAACGCCTGAGTGAAGCCTTGCAGAAGGAACTGATAGCTCTGCGCGAAAGAGATTTTGAACACAAAGCCTGGCATCTGAAGCGCCGCAGCTACTATTTGGGCAAGCCTATCCGCTTTTGTGGTTGGCAAAATGACGCACCACTGAGGGTCTTCAACCGCAAGAAGGGTGGCTTTAACGACCTGCCGGTGCACGAAGGCATCAAAGTGCAGCAAAGCCACGCTACCTGCCGCAATCTGATGCACCATCTCACCTACCCTACCCTGGATAGCCATTTCCGCAAGATTCGTTTCTATGCAGAACTGGCTGGTCAGAAGAAGGAATCCTCCCCTCTGGCAGCTTTGCGGGCAGCCCATAAGTTCTTTAAAATGTATATTATTAAGCTGGGTTTCCTGGATGGATGGCAGGGCTTTTTGCTCTGTAAGAACTCCGCCTGGGGCATTTGGTACAAGTACAAGCGATGAAACAGCCGGCAGTATTGCACGTCGATCCTGAACTGCAGTGGCGAGGCGGCCAACAGCAGGCCTTGTATCTGCATCTGGGCATGCTTGCCCGGGGCTACAAATCCGGCTTTATCTGCAATCCGGGGTCTGAACTGGCCTCGCGTCTGAAACAGCACAATGTCCATTATCACCGCATCCGACACCGTTTTGAAGTAGATCTAGTGGCAGGTTTTCAACTTGCCCTCTATTCCAAAATCCATGGTTATAACATCCTGCATCTGCACAGCGGTCACGCCCTTAGCTGGGGACTGCTGGCCAAGTTCTTCTACCCAAAGCTTAAGCTGGTGGCTGCACGCAGGGTGGATTTTCACATCGGTAAAAACTTCTTCTCCCGCAGGAAATACACCAGTTCCGGGGTAAATGCCATCGTAGCGATTTCGAAAAACATCCGTAATGTGATGCTGCAGGATGGAGTACCGGAAGCCAAAATCCGGCTGATCTACAGCGGAGTGGATACGCATAAGTTTGATCATATTGTGCCCGACCTCAGCTATCGGCAACATTGGCAGATACCAGAGGAAGCCATCATCGTGGGCACAGTCGCCGCCTTTGTAGCGCACAAGGATTACCGGAACTTCCTGGCTGCTGCAGCCATAGCTCTGAAAAGCAATCCCCGTCTGCACTTTGTTGCGGTGGGCGATGGCATCCAGTTGCAGATCATGATGGATTTGGTAATAGAGCTGGGCATTGCCCACAAAGTCTGCTTTACCGGCTTTCAGGACAAGGTGGGTAGCCTCCTCAAAGCCTTTGACATCTTCGTGATCGCCTCCAAGAAAGAAGGTTTGGGGACCTCCGTGCTGGATGCAATGAGTGTAGGTTTGCCTGTGGTCGGAACCCGCGCTGGAGGCATTGCAGAGATGATCGAAGATGGCAAGAGCGGCCTGCTGGTGGAAGCCAGAAACAGCGAAGCTTTGGCCAATGCCATCCTGAAACTTGCCGCAGATGAAGAACTGCGTAAGCATTTGGGAAGCAATGCTCTGAAACGGGTGCAAGATTTTAGCAAAGAACAGATGGTGAATGACAATATCCGCCTTTATGAGGAGCTATGATCAAGCGCATTCTTATCATCCAAACCGCCTTTATCGGCGATGTGATCCTGATCACTCCTTTGATCCGGGCAGTAAAGAAGCTTTATCCCACTGCCGCTATTGATGCTTTGGTAGTACCGGGAGCAGCGGGGCTCCTCAAAAACAATCCGTATCTTGCTAAGGTGCTGACCTACTCAAAGCGGGATAGAGCGCTGATCAGCATGGGGCACATGATCTCACTGCTCAAAGCCAAAGGCTACGATATGGCGATCTCCCCACACAGCTCCGGACGCACGCATCTGCTGATGTACCTGGCCCGCATCCCAGAGCGCCTTGGTTTCGATCGTGGCACCATGCCTTTTTTGCTTACAGCTAAAACCCCGCATCCCAAAGGAATACACAAAGCCAGGAAGAATCTCGCTCTGCTGGGGCTCTTGTCTAAACAAGAATTTGACCCTCAGACCGAGCTTTTCCCTGCTGCGGAAGACAAAAGCAAGATAAATGATCTACTAGCTCCTCTTCATGGCCAGGAACTTATTGCCCTGGCTCCGGGCTCGGTCTGGGCTACCAAATGCTGGCCGGTGGAATACTATGCTGAAATAGCCAAGGCTTTGTCTCAGAGGGGATATGGCATTCTTCTGATCGGTGGCAAAGAAGACAAACCCAAGTGCGATCTTATCCAACAAAATTGCCCGAATGCCATCAATCTGGCAGGTAAAACAAATCTTCTGGAAAGCGCGGCTGCGATCGCCCAATGCCAGCTCATGATCTGTAACGACAGTGGCGCTCTGCATATTGCAAACGCCATGCAGACCAGGGTGATAGCCTTTTTTGGCCCCACCGTGCAGAGCTTGGGCTACTTTCCTTTTGGAGCCCAGGATAAAGTCTTTGAAACTGATTTGGCTTGCCGTCCTTGCAGCTCGCATGGCCCGCAAAAGTGCCCTCTGAAACATCATAATTGCATGAAACTGTTAAAGCCAGAAGCTGTGTTAGACTACATTATGGAGCAGATTAAATGAAAGAACTTTACGTTTTAACCGGCTACGATGGCTTTATCGGCCAGACGCGCAAACCCTGGGTAAGCATTGATACTAAAGCCTTCATCACCGAACTTGAGAGCAGCGGCATCAAGGTACATCAGCACGAGTTTCATGAAGTGGTGAACGGTCAAGTGGAGATCCGCAACAGTTTGGTCTTTTATAGCTTTAGCCACCGTCTGAACCTGCAACACTATATCCGGGATTGCCTCATGCACCTACTGGCTTTGGGAAACACCTTGATCCCTTCCTTTGAGCTCTTCTCTTGTCATGAAAACAAAGGCTGGCAGGAACTGCTTAAACGTCAATTAGGCATCAAGAGCCTGGAATGCCAGTATTTTAGCAGCACACGAGAGCTGGACGGTGCCAAGCTCAAGTTCCCCTTGGTTTTCAAGACTCTGAGTGGCTCAAATAGCACCGGAGTAGCCCTGGTTGATTCAATCTCTGCTATAGAGCAAGAATTACATAAACACCTGAAAACGGCAAGTACGCTGCAAAAGCTCGATTTCTGGCGCCGCAGGCATCTGAGAAAGCATAAACAGTTCCCCGGCTACCCGGACTACGACCTCAACAAGGATGCCCTTGCCTATCAGGATTACATGAGCCTTGAGCTGCCCTTTGTATTGCAAGAATTTATCCCGGGACTGAGCTATGACTACAGAGTCATCATCCTGGGCGAGAAATACTTCATCAGCAAACGCCACACCAAGGCAGGAGATTTCAGAGCCAGTGGAGCCAAGCTCTTTGATTTTGACATCAAGAACCCCAGCGCTGTATTGAATAAGGCCAAATCCCTCTATGAGCTTTTTAATGCACCCTTTCTCTCCGTGGATCTGGGCGAAAATGCAGCAGGCGAGCTTTATCTCTTTGAATATCAAGCCGCCCATTTTGGCATCAATGCAATCGTAAGAGGAAATGGCTATTACACTCGCGAGAATCAAAACTGGCTCTTCCATCAGGAAAACCAAGCCTTTGAAACATACCTGGCGCAGGGCCTCATCCACTATCTGGAGCCCTGATGGTGCTTTCCTACTACCTGCTGAAACCCTTTTACTCTCTGGCCTGGAGGGTGTTGAATCTCTTTCGAAAGAGACAGGAAACCCTCTTCTATTGTCATACCCCTGTGGATATGGAGAATTGGCTGCCTGTGCAGAAATACCTGAGGCCGCTAAGAGTGGTAACCGATAAAGCAGATACCTACAAAGCTTTGAAGCAGAATGGGACCCAAGTCAGCAGACTGCCCGCTTTCCCCAAAGCGGTGATTATGTGCAGAGTAGCCTCCCACAAGTTCCCTTCCCATAAAGTGCTCAAGATAGGTATGACCCACGGTGCTTACCATTTCAAGCGCATGACTTCCGCCCAGAACTTCCAGCCCTTCAGCCTCTTTCTTTTTACCAGTCAGCGGGATTTGGAAAATGCGAAAAAGAACGGAGTAACCATGGGCAAGATAGGCGGATTCCCCAAACTCGACCCCTATCTCCCTGTCAAACATACAGATGTTGAAGATATTACGAATAGAAAAGCGCGGATTCTCTTTACCGCAACTTACGACAAAAGCGGCATGAGCGCCATCCAGCATTGGCTACCGCATCTGCTAGAACTCACTGATAAATATGAGATCTATGTAAGTGTGCACCCCTGGACGAGTAAGGCCTATATCGATGCTTTGAAAGCTATGCCGAAGGTGCACTACATCCTGGGCAGCCCTCTCCCCTACATCCACAAGGCCGATCTCTGTGTGGTGGATAGGTCTTCGATCATTGCCGAATGCACCGCTTTGGGCAAACCTCTGATCAGTTGGATTTTGCCAGATTCTCCCCGAATGGTGCCTGAAATCACTGAAATCCTGGCCAAAATCAGCATCCGCATCAAGGACTTTTCTCAGCTTATACCTGCCATCGAAAAGATTCTCGCCGAACCGGGGATATTCGGACCGGAACGTATCTGGGCTAATGCCATATTCTTTGATTCCCTGGATGGCAAGGCAGGACTGCGAACCGCACAGGCGATCACAAAACTTTTACCGGAGCTAAAATTATGAAGATCTGCGATGCTCATTGTCATCTGGCCAATCTGGCCGAAATCATGCCCCTGCCGGCTCTTTTGAAAGAAGCGGCAGAGCTTGGCATCACTCACTTTCTCTCCTCTGCCTTGCGCAAGAGTGATCTCACTTATTATAAAGAACTGACCGATAGCGCCCCAAACGGGGTACTCTATAGTGCCGGCATCCATCCCTTTTTCGAAGCTTGCGATCTGGAATTTTCAGACCTCGAAACTCTATGTGAAGAGAAACTGATTTGGGCCATCGGGGAAATAGGCCTGGACCGCGGCAATCCTGAATATGCGGTGATGCAGAAGATCTTTGTGCAACAATTGGATCTGGCCATGGACCACCGTCTGCCTGTGGTATTGCACATCGTGGGACATCAGCAGCAGGCTTTTGACATCCTGCGCGCTTACCCCATCAAGTATCTCATCCACGGCTATGCCGGTTCACTGCAGGCTTTTCAGACCTTTACCCGGCTGGATAGCTACTTCACCATCTCGGAACGCATCCTCAAAGAGGATAAACACGATCTGCTCAAGGCCATGCTCAAAAGCAGACGCTTCCTCTTTGAATCCGACATTACCCAATACTATGTAAAAGAGGGAGAGGCAAATCCGCTCCTCAGGGTAAAAGCTGTGCTGGATGAAGTCGCAGAGCTCTACCGCATCGATCCTGCCGTCCTAATCAGCATCCAGGCTGCAAATTACAAAGCACTTACCGGCTACGCTTTATGACCGATTTCTCCCGCACTGAAACCCTGATCGGCAGCAAAGCCCTTGCCAAGCTAAAAGACACCAGCGTCTGCATTGCCGGACTGGGTGGAGTGGGCTCTTATGCCGTAGAATCACTTGCACGCGCTGGTATTGGCAGCTTTATTTTGATCGATTTTGACACCATCGGTCCCACCAATCTCAATCGCCAGCTTCTGGCTACGCTGGACACGATAGGAGAGCTCAAGACCGAGCTCATGAAAGCGCGCATTTTGCAAATCAATGCCGAGGCCGAGATCACCACCCATCAGGTCTTCCTGGATAGTGAAAACAGGGCTGTCCTAACTGCTGATGCGGACTACATTATCGATGCTATCGACAGCCTGGGCCCCAAGATCGGGCTGCTGGAAGACCTGGCCAAGAGAGGTGCCAGGTTCATCTCTGTGATGGGTGCAGGCAACAGGCTGGATCCCACCCTGATCCATCTGGATAAAATCTCGAAAAGCTATAATTGCCCTCTTGCCCGCAGGGTGCGTAAGTTTCTGCGTCGCAGAGGGGTGAAGCTGGATTTCCCTTGTGTGTATTCCTCAGAGTCGGCTTTGGTGCCGGATGAGGAGATTCCGGGAGACGAAGAGCTGATCATTGAGCGCGGCAGAAAACGCCAGATCATCGGCTCCATCAGCTATATGCCTGCCATTATGGGCATGGTGGCCGCGAGCTGGGTGATCAATAGCGTGGTGCAAGATGCTGGACTGGATGCGTCTCGCGTCCAACAAGACAGCAGGTCTTGAAAGAAGAGAAGTACCTGATAATAATGGAGCACGCTTTGTGCTCTGCAGGCGAGACGCCTGCAATCCTGTAGCTACTTATCCGTGTAAATCCGCGTGATCCGTAAAATCCGTGTGACTATTCTTTTTTTTGGTGCACGCACCAGCTGAAGCTGATGCAACGGCCGGATAAATCCAGCGTTACGACCGGCTGAAGCCAGCGTTACACCATTTCAATAGCTTTTTTGGGGCATTTGGGCACGCACTGTGTGCAACCGATGCACTTGCTTTTATCTACACTGTGTAGTTTCTTGATTTCTCCACTGATGGCATCCACAGGGCATACTTTGGCACAGATAGTGCAGCCAATGCAGCTTTCGGGATCAATTTCAGCTTTCTGGCGGCTGCCAACCAGGAGATCCAAGATGGCTTTGGTGGGGCAGACTGTGGCGCAGAGGCCGCAATTGATACACTTATCATAATCGATATGGGCGAGATTGTTCTCAACGGTGATGGCATCAACAGGGCATATCTTAACGCAGAGTCCACAGCCGATGCAGGGATGATTGCTGCCACAGACTGCTCTGGCATCGCCACCTTTATCCTGAGAAGAGCATTTAACATAGACGTTGCGGGTGAGCGGGACCAAGTCGATCAGTTCGCGCGGACAGGCTCTCACACAGGCTCCGCAGGCGGTGCATTTATCAAAATCTATCCGGCGCATGCCATTGGTATCGATGTATATAGCATCAAAAGGACAAGCCCTGAAGCAGTCATTGAGTCCCAGGCATCCCCAGGCACAGGCGTTGGGGCCACCGGCCAGGCTATTTGCGGATCTACAGGTTTGAACGCCGTCGTAGCTGTACTTCCAGTTTGTGTTTTCATAACCGCCGCTGGAGCAATGGATCACAGCCACTTTTCGGTCCATAGCGCCGGCTTCCATGCCCATGATTTGCGCGATTTGAGCGGCAACATCCGGGCCTCCAGGAGCACATTTATTGACGGCCTCGCCACCATGCACGATCTGAGCGGCATAGCCAG
The DNA here is from genome assembly GCA_020532545.1 of Candidatus Cloacimonadota bacterium. Taxonomy (GTDB): domain Bacteria; phylum Cloacimonadota; class Cloacimonadia; order Cloacimonadales; family Cloacimonadaceae; genus UBA5456. The sequence goes on from JAJBAW010000047.1 coordinate 12,311, forward strand.
CGCAACCGGCCTTACCACAAGCGCCACAATTAGCACCGGGCAGTACGCAGATGATCTCTTCCACGCGGGGGTCGATCTTCACTTCAAAGAGTTTGGAGGCAATCGCCAAAATGAGGCCAAAGATGAGTCCCAAAGCTCCCAGAATCAAGACTGGCAGGCCGATCGTATTCAACATAGAGGCGGTTTCAAGTAGTGTAAACATCATCACGATCCTCCCTTAGATCTTCCAGCCCATAAAGCCGTAAAAGGCCAAAGCCATGATTCCGGCCAGGATGAGAGCGATGGGCATACCCTGCATACTCTTGGGCAATTCCGCTTTCTCCAGACGCATCCGGATTCCGGCCATAGCCAGTAGCACCACAGTGAAGCCCACTCCGCTAAAGAAGCCATTGAGCACGCTATCCAGGAAGGTGTAGGCAGTGATGCCATCCGGCCTGAAGGCTGTGGTATTCAAGATCGCCACACCCAAAACCGCACAGTTTGTGGTAATCAGTGGCAAAAACACGCCCAAGGAATTGTATAAGGCGGGGGCGTTTTTTTGGATGACCATCTCCACAAATTGCACGAGGGCGGCGATGGTGAGAATAAAGGTAATGGTCTGCAGATACACCAGGTCATAGCGGATGAGCAGGTACTTGTTGATCAAGTAGGTAAAAGCACTGGCCAGGGTCATCACAAAGATCACCGCCAGGCCCATGCCGAGGGCAGAATCCAGTTTCTTGGAGACACCCAGATAAGGACAAAGGCCCAAAAAACGAGCGAGAACGAAGTTTTGGATAAAGATGGCGGTCATCGCCATCACGAAGATTTGGCCTAAGTATCCCATTATTTCTTCTCCTTGAGCATATTCATCAGAGCCATCAAAAGGCCCAGGGTGATGAAAGCACCGGGTGCGAGGATGGCAATCAAAGCCGGATCGTAAGTGAGAGGTGTGACTCTCATGCCCAGCCAGGTGCCGGCGCCAATAATCTCACGTATGGTGGCAACCAGGCTGAGAGAAAGGGTAAAGCCCAGTCCCATGCCCAGACCGTCCGCGATGCTCATGATCACGTTGTTTTTGCTGGCAAAGGCTTCCGCGCGTCCCAAGATGATGCAATTCACCACAATGAGTGGAATGAATAGTCCCAGACTCTTATGCAAAGCGGGCACGTAGGCCGCCATCACCATATCCACAACGGATACGAAGGCAGCAATCACCACCACGTAAACCGGAATGCGGATCTTGGATGGGGTGATATCCTTGATCAGCGAAATGATGGCATTGGAGCAGATCAGCACAAAGGTGGCGGCAAAGCCCATACCCAGAGCATTGATCACAGATGTGGTGACTGCCAGGGTGGGACACATGCCCAAAACGATCACGAAAATGGGATTTTCCTTGATCAGGCCTTTAGTAAGTTCTTTGATGAACTTCATTGTTCACCTCCCTCAGTGGGTTCGTCTTGCACATCGATGATGCCTTCCCGGAGCGAATTTGCAATGCAGCGGGAAGTAATCGTGGCACCGGACAAGGCAACTACCACTCCACCGTCTTTATTCACATAGATGTCTTCGACAGCCAGGCCGGAAAATTGTTCTGTGAAGGCAGGCAAGGTGCAATTTGCGCCCAGCCCGGGGGTTTCACCCTGGTCCACGATGCGGATGCCCAGGACCTTAAATGCCTTGTCCACGCCCACCATGGTCTGGACTGTGCTGGAGTAGCCAAGATCTGCCGCGATAAAGGTATAGCCTAGTATCTCAGTAGTCTCAGGATCACGCGCCACAAAATAAGTAAGGCCTTGATCGCTCTCTTTTTCCTCGAATTTTGCATTCGGGATCAGAGCCTCGCGAGCCTGGATTTCCTCTGTAGCTTTACGCTGAGCGATCACAGGCGCAGTGAGGGAATTCACATAAGCCAGAATCCCGGTGGCCACCACGCAGAAGACAAACAGGATGAAGCCAAGTTTTAGATAATATTTCATTTCTTTACTCTCCCAAAAGCTTTGGGCCTGGTGAGCATATCGATCAACGGAGTCATCACATTCATAAAGAGAATGCTGTAACTCACGCCTTCCGGATAGCCGCCCACCAGACGAATAATGATGGTGAGGAGGCCGCAGCCGATGCCAAAGATGATTCGCCCCTTCTTGGTGAGCGGAGTGGTGGTATAATCCGTGGCCATAAAGAAAGCGCCGAGCATCAGACCTCCAGAGAAGATGTGGAAGAAGGGTAGCATTATCGAAATTTCAGAACCGGGAATTCCGCCAAAAATAAAGCTAAGTACAAAGACGGTACCGATAAAAAAGAGCGGAATGCGCCATTCAATAATATTTTTATAGAGCAGATAAGCCGCTCCCAAAAGTAAGGCAAAAGCAGATACTTCGCCGATGCAGCCACCGATATTTCCCCAAAAGAGGCTCTTCAGGGTCTCCATCTCGGTGAGGCTGCTAAAGATTCTGCCGCTGAGATTGAGCCCTCCAGCCTGAGCGTTGATATCGGCCACAAAGCTGCTGTCTCTCAGGGTTTGAGCGACCTTCAAGGGAGTGGCAGAGGTTACGAGTTCATAGGCTTTGGGTGACAGGGACTGCAGATCTGTGGCGATGCGGGTGAGATCATTGAGGCCGCTGAGAGCGGAATTCTTTACCGCAACCCAGCCTCCGGTCATGTGCGTGGGCCAGCTTGCCATCAGGAAGACACGGCCTACGATCGCAGGATTTACAGGGTTGTTGCCCAGGCCACCAAAGACCTGTTTGCCTATCGTAATAGCAAAGGCAGCACCTATGATGGGCAGCCAGATGGGTGCTCCGGCATGGATATTGAAGGCCAGGAGCAGTCCTGTGAGAAAAGCGGAACCATCGTGCACAGTGATGGGCACTTTGCGCAGCTTTTGAATCAGCGCTTCACAGACCACAGCGGTTACAGCTCCAGTAAGGCTGAGCAGTAGAGCTCGGATGCCCCAATAGTAGGTGGCAAAAATAAGGGCCGGAACCAGGGCGATTACTACGTTCCACATCACGTTTTTGACGGTGCTTTTGTCGTGAACGTGAGGCGCGGCAGAAACAGTGAGTTTATCTTTGATATTCATAGTTATTTCTTCCTCTGAGCTTCAGCATAGCGGATCTTTCCTGTGTCAATCCACTGTACCAAACGAATCTGGGAAGGACACACATAAGCGCAAGCTCCACATTTGATGCAGTCATTGAGCCCAGCCTTTACTGCCATATCAAGGTCGTTGTATTTCACGGCTGTTGCGATCCCAGTGGGCATCAGATTCATAGGACAGATATCCACGCAGCGCGCACAGCGCAGGCAAGTATGTTCCTGCATGGATTTGGCTGTTTTTTCATCGAACAAAACCAGGCCGCTGCTGCCCTTGGTCATCGCTGCATCCAGAGATGGCAGGGCAAAGCCCATCATGGGTCCTCCGGAAATTGCTTTGCCGATGGGGGCAGATACTCCGCCACAGTGTTCCAAGAGATCGCTATACAGAGTCCCGATGGGAGCCAGAAGATTCATGGGTTTGTTTACAATGGATCCGGTAACAGAGATCACGCGCTCGATGAGTGGCTTTTGATAGCGCACCGCTTCATAGATAGCCACTGCAGTGGCCACATTTTGCACCAGCACACCTACAGCCATAGGCAGGCCACCAGCGGGAACCTTGCGTCCTGTGGCCGCATAGATGAGCTGCTTTTCTGCGCCTTGGGGATATTGCATTTTGAGGGGCACCACTTCAAGGTCTTTCTGGTTGGCAACCAGCTTTTGCAGCAGTTCAATGGCGTCTGGCTTATTGGCTTCGATGCCGATCACGCCTTTCTTTGCGCCCACTATCTTCATAAGAAGCCGGAGCCCATGCAGGATGTCTTCCGCGCGTTCCAAAAGCAGACGGTAATCACTGGTCAAAAATGGTTCGCATTCCACTCCGTTCAGAACTATGGTATCTATAGGCTTATCTGCAGGTGGAGAAAGCTTGACGTGAGTGGGGAAACCAGCTCCGCCCATCCCACAAACACCGGCAGCGGAAACTCTTTCTTTGAGCACATTTATCTCCAGGCTCATATAGTCTGGATTATCCGGCATATCCACGCTTTGATTCTGCCCATCAGAGGTGATTTCTATGCCCATGGACATAATGCCGGTGGGATGCAAAAACTTGCCGATTTTAGTGACTTTACCGCTGATCGAGGCGTGCTGGGTCAGCGAGACAAAGCCAGCGGGAACAGCGACCACTTGCCCCCTTAGCACCGTGTCCCCCACTTTTACGCTGGGACTGGAAACAGCTCCTATATGTTGTGAAAGATGTATTATCACCCGCTCTGGGGTGGGTAAAGCGCTAATGGGTGCTGAGGCGGAATAATGCTTTTCATCGTGAGGGTGAATCCCCCCAGGAAAGGACTTCAATCGCATTGACTCTCCCACGGCTTTGCTTTGCTTGTCAAAGCCCGATATCTATTTTTGTTTGCCAATATTCTGAGTTCAGCAGATTAGGCAAGGTTTTTCTTTGTATTTTGATAATCCCAGCCCTGCAAAATCAATGTCTGAACACCATTCGTAGAAAGCCTTAATAAAGGATGGACTTGATGAGCAGCGGGATCAGAATCTCGTGCTGACCAATGAAGTAATAGCCCTTGCCCCCAGTTTCCACCGGACGCTGCACCACGTTCACACGGGCGCGGTAATGCTGATTCATATCAAAGACAGCCGTGCTGAAGTTCTTCACGCTACCGGTGATGTTTCTGGCCACAGTAAGCGCTTTGAGAAATACTTCCGGCAGGATCACCGCCGAACCAAAATTCAGGTAGATGCCGCCATCATCCAGATGCGTTACCTGCTGACAAAGAATCCGAAAGTCGCGCAGGGAGCAATCCCCGATGGCTTTTCCATCCGCAGAAGCAGACTGATGAATGATATCTGTGCCCAGAGCCACATGCACTGTGAGCGGAATGCCGTATTCATAGGCTTTGCCCAAGACTGAAAGCTCGGCATTGGGAGCATGAGAGCTGATGGTTTTACCCACCGCTTCACCTAGACCCAAGCTTTGTTTACTGCCTTCTGTGATGCAGGTATTCAGCCCATTTGAAGTCTCAAAAGCCATGCCAAAGGAGCCATCAGCCAGGGCTTTGGAGACGTCCTCGGAGGTCTGGCCCCAAAAGGCGATCTCATAATCATGCACGATCACGGAGCCATTTACTGCGATGGCAGAGACATATCCGGCCTCCATGAGCTCGATGATGAGAGGTGCAAGGCCGCATTTGATCACGTGTCCGCCCATGCCGATGATGATGGCTTTGCCTCTTTCTTTGGCCAGCCTTATAGACTGAATCAGCTCCTTTAAGTCTTTGGCGCTGAGGATCTCGGGCAGAGCGTCTAAAAAGCCAGCCAGCTCCACCTTCCCCTTTTTGGCAAAGAGGGAGCTATCTACTATGCTTTCCCGTGCCGAGATCGAATAAGTCTTTATCTTACTTAGATTTATCTCTTCGTACTTGCTCACTATAACGCTCCTCTTCGCTGAATATGCAGCCACAATATTGCTGACGATACATCCCCGCAGCTTTGGACAAACGAATGCCTTCCTGCCACAGTGCACGCCAATCTTCATAGAAAAAGTCTACTTTATACTTTTCGGCCATTTCTTTGCTGAAGGCGATGATATCCTCATGTTTTTGATAGCGGCTGTAAAGCAAAGTGCTGCTGAAGGCATCAAATCCACCTTCAGCAGCTGTTTTAGCTGTACCCTCAATACGTGTGCGATAGCAATATTCACATCTTGCTGAAATATCGGATAGGGTTCTATTCAGAAACTCCACCAAAGCATATTGACCCTGCTCGATCAGTTCAAAGCCTTCCTGTACAGAGTAATCCCGGAGTGTATCCCGCCGCTTTTGATATTCCAAAAGGGGATGAATATTGGGATTGAACCAAAAGGCAGAGACCTCATAGCCCGCTTCTTTGAGCCTCTGATAAGGCGCGATCAAACAAGGCGCACAACAGGTGTGGATCAGCAGTTTAGCCACGATCGTAATGCTTCATATCATCCGGCAGGACGATGGAAAACTCCACCAAACCTGCTACTTCACCCTCGATATACCAAGGCTGTTGATGGATCATCTTCTTCTGGCCATTTTTGCTGATGGTATAGGTATTGGGCTCGCCTGAGGCCAGCATGGCCTTGATCACCTCGCAGCTATGGGGCTTGTGGCAATCGAAGAGACTGGTCCCGATCAGTGCTTTTCCACCTTGCTTGCTGAAGGTCTCCGCGGCTTTGTCGTTCATTTCCAATACGATAGCGTCTTTATCACAAACTGTGATGGCCACGGGCAATTCTTTCACCCAATCTTGCATGATTTAGAACTCCTTGAGGATGTTGGCAGCAACGATGGAGCGTTGAATCTGATTGGTTCCTTCGTATATCTGCAATATCTTGGCATCACGCATCATTTTTTCCACGGGATATTCCTTCATGTAGCCGTAGCCGCCCAGGATCTGAACCGCATCGGTGGTAACTTTCATGGCCATATCCGAGGCAAAGTATTTGCACATAGCGCTTTCTTTCGCATAACGTTTGATTCCGGCATCCACCATTCTGGCAGTTTGGTAGACCAGCGCGCGGGCTGCTTCGATCTCAGTAGCCATATCGGCCAGCATGAATTGGATGGCTTGAAAACTGGCGATGGGTTTGCCAAATTGATGACGTTCTTTGGCATAGCGCACGGAGGCTTCAAAAGCTCCTCTGGCAATGCCCACAGCCTGTGAACCCACCATGGGGCGGGATTTGTCAAAAACCTTCATGGCTGTGATAAAACCTGTGCCTTCGCGGCCAATAAGATTCTCTGCGGGAACTATGCAATCTTCAAAAATCAATTCTCTGGTGGCGCTGGCACGGATGCCCATTTTGTTTTCTTTTTTTCCAAAAGAGAAACCGGGGGTGCCTTTTTCCACCAGGAAACAGGAGCAGCCACGGGGACCTTTGCTCTTGTCTGTCATGGCAAACACGGTATAGATACCGGCTTCTCCGCCATTGGTGATCCACTGTTTGGTACCATTGAGCACGTAGTGATCGCCTTCTTTGCGGGCTGTGGTTTCGATGGCACCGGCATCACTACCAGCGTTTGCCTCCGTAAGTGCAAAGGCAGCAAGCTGTTCACCTGAAGCGATCATGGGCAGATATTTCCTTTTTTGCTCTTCTGAGCCGGCAATCAAAATGGGATACATACCCAGTCCGGTGGCACCAAAAGCCAGGGCGATCCCTGCATCCACTGCGCAAAGCTCTTCCGTAACCACCACCAAATCCACCACCTTACCGCTGATGCCATCATATTCTTCCGGAATGAGAATGGCAAATAGGTCACTCTGGCGCATCACATCCACGATGTCCCAGGGGAAAATCCCTTCCTGATCATAATGTTCAGAGAGGGGTTTCATTTTTTCATTGGCGATTCTGCGTGCCAGTTCCTGCATTTCAAGTTGGTCTTCTGTCAAAAAGTAATCCATTTTATCTCCTGTTTTTATATGTACTTACCAGATGAGGATCATCCATAAAATCTGGCTTATATGTCAAGTGTAAAGTGAATTGGCTCTCTCCTGTTCTCTGATTTCGATAGAACGCGGATCGGGTGGATTGGGTGGATTAGATGGATAAAATGAGGTTTTCAGGCTTTCAAGTTTTGAAGTTTTCAAGCTATGCCGGTTTTATAGCCTACTATTCCTGTGCCACCGGACGCCTCAGCCTTCCATTCGCTTTTAACATGTCTTCGCCTCGAGTTGACTCGAATTCCTGAGTTAACTCGAGGCGAAGACATGTGAAAGACAAGATCAGGACTGAGGCGCGGCATTAGCCTGAATGCTATCAGAATCGAACGTTATCTCCGCAAGATTTATCTTCATGGGAAAGAAACATCTTGACAGCAAATCGAGACTTGAATCAATATCGCATCGGTTGCTTGAGGTGCTCATAATCAGCTTTAAGCATATAGTGTGTGAGGGCAAGACTTGCTAACAGGCCCTCATAGAATATGAAAAGCAATGAGTTGGAATTTACCTCGTCTCTTGTATGACTCAGGCTGAAACCCTGCCGGAGTCCACCTGAAGTTTTTCCGAGTCCGATTATTTGCTTGTCTATCGTAATGACGGTTCCTTATGTCCTCAGTGATTAGGGAAGTAATAGCGTATATTGTCATAAGTAAAATCCACAAAGTCATCTG
>JAJBAW010000141.1 GCA_020532545.1 Candidatus Cloacimonadota bacterium
GGTCTTCTACATCTTCCATATCGGCACCTCGGATATGCTTTTCGCGGCAATGTCCGTGATCGGGATAATTTCGATCGCCTCTGTCAACAAAACCTCGTCTACCGCAGTCGGGAATTTGCATTTATGCGGTGTGCTCGTGCCATCCGTGGCCAACTGGGACAGGCTTGCTGCCCCTTCCCAGTACCAGATACGCCGAGCGTCGGTCAGTAGCACCTCCTTCCCTTTGCGCTCCTTGATTGTGCCAGCGAAAACCCCTGCGGAATACGTGCGTACCATGCAGTACTTACCTAGCATAAATCCTCCTTTTCCAAAGGCGCCCCAGACACAATCCGCTGGCAGCGGTCAATCGCTTCGTTGGCATCCCAGACAGCGTCCTCGAGCTTCCGCAAGTTTTCAATCAGTTCTTCTTCCTGGTAATGGACTTCGGACAGGATTCCGAGATAGTGGCTCAGAGCTTTGGCGGCTATGAAGCAGCCGTAGAAGGCATGCTCCTTGTCCTCGGCAGCCTTTTGGAACGCGGCAAGGCGCTCGGGGTCTTCCAGGTGGGGCATCATAGAGACTTTCTTTTCCATTTCTATTTCCTTTCTCAATATTCACTCGGCAACATAATCACCCAGGTATTGGCATCCGCCGGCATCACCCACAAGGTAATCTCCTCCAAGTCGAAATCAGTGTATTCGATTTCCTGGGTGATGACTGAGGCACCCTGATCGTCTTTGCAAGCCAGGACCGCTGAGTCTTCACCCATCTTTTTCAAAGTCCATACTTGCAAGCCAGACGCCCAGGTATCCCAGTGTTCGGATTTGCGCAGCTGCGGCTGATAAGAAGCGATAGCATCCATCAGCCAGTAGGCTCCGCCATTGCCACCGTTCTCCGCAACGTGGAGGGTCCCGTCAGTCAGGACCATGTTGGAAAAAAGAGGAGACCAGCGTGTATAACCGAAGGTCCCCGTGAAGTTCGATAAGTCGGATTGACTAAGCATGGAAGCAATTCCTTTCATTATTCTCGAACCAGTCTTTGTAAGATTTCCCTTCCTTGTACAGAGCAGAGATTTGTTCAGCCTTACTGTTCGCTTTGGAAAAATGCCACTCCAAATACAAACTATCGGGATCTGAGCCTCCAAGGCCGTTCATACAGCAGGTGTTTTCCCAATCTGTAATAGCTAGGCATCGTTCCAAAGCCAAAATACACCTAGGCAGAACCTGTCCCTCCCTCCAATAAAGAGTGGACATCTCCATGATACACAGGTGCCCAAAGCTTTCTTCGTTTCTTAGATGTTTCTCTGTGAGTTTCTGGCTCAAAAGCAGGGTACGCATCACGTACACGTCCAAAAGATCCCTGACGACCAGGAGCCTCTCCAGTTCTTTCTGAGTCTTTTCGTCAAACAACATAGCGGCTTCTTCCTGTTCCCTATGTTCTGTCCACATAGTTTTCAAAAATGTACTGCTCATATTGAGGGCCCCAGGTATACCCGGCATCCTCTAAAGCTTCTTTGGAGGTGGTCAGCAGACCTGTGCCCCAGCACAGAGCATTTTCCACCGCCCCGGAAATGATAGCGGCTTCTTCCGAAGACATGGGGGTTTCTTCCTGCCTTGAGTCAGGGCCACAGCCTAGCCAAGGATTTTGCCTTCCGCTTTTTCTATCCATAAAAATTCTCCTAAACCATCGGATTGTCCCACATAGGCACCAGCTGTTCCGTGTTCAGAAAACACACCCGGATTTTCTGGGAGAGGAGGGAAACCCAGTAACCTTCACTGTGTATGGTCACAGCGCCTTCTCTCAGGATGCGCTCCACGGCTTCTTTATCAGAAGTCATCAAAGACACATGGCTCGCTGTATCCACACTGTGCAAAGGAATGGTGAAGACCCCCTCCCGTGCTGCTTTAGCCATAAGCATGCCCGCCCCTCCGAACCGGTCCGGGTCTTTGACGAGATCTTCTGGGGTAATGATTTTTCTGCTGGTATCGACGTTCCAAGTTTCTTGCTTCACATCAATTTCCTTCCCGGAAGTTTAGGTATTTCCATTTTCGAATATTCCCGCAGCGCTTCTTTCTTCCCATCTGCAAGGGTATAGAACTCGTTAATAATTACGGGATATTCAAAGTGTTCCGCGTCCGTTTTGAAAATGAAGGCATGGTGATAGGGGCTCCATTCGAGCCGCTCCGGCTTGGTCGGGTTAAATGCCCAGCTTCCTTCTCCGACGATGTAGTTCAGAGCCCAAATGATCCCATCACCTATCCAGCCCAACACTCCTTTTTCGTTTTTCACTAGAACCGCTTCTTTGACACGAAACCGATCTCCGGAGCATCTTTGAACATAAAAGAGGCGTTTCCCGAAGAAACGGTCAAAGCCATAAGCCGTGTAGGAATACCGAGGCTGTCGCCAGCCTTTCTCAGCGAGAATCCTTCTGGCCTTCTCCGGATCTTCATATATCCGAGTTACCAGCTCGTAGCACCGATCACACAGCTTGGTTCTTTTCATATATGTCGGTTCTCCGCAAAGGCGGCAGGGCACTGTTTCGGGTTCGTTATTCATTTTCACCTCCGAGTAAGCCTTGGGGAAGGGTTATTCTGTTTCCTCGTACTTCTTTACAACTTCTTCAAAAGTCTCCAACACCGTCCATTCTTCGGATTCCGAACCGGCAGCGACATAAATGATGGTTTTTGGCTTGTCTATGGTCGATGTGAGCGATTCCGACAGGGCTATGATTTTTCTCTTTTCAATAAAGAGCGGACGATAGTTGAACCCGAGAAAAGGAATCAGTCCCATAGTTTGTCCTTTCTATTATTTGTGTTCGACAGGAGGTTGCCATGCCATCTCGCCCGAGGTCAAAACAGCCTGTAGCTTTTCCGCTTGAGCAGCTCTGACAGCGGCTCTGGCAGCGGCCCAGGCAGCGTCACTGGCAGCGGCCCATGCAGCGTCACTGGCAGCGGCCCAGGCAGCGGCTCTGGCAGCGTCACTGGCAGCGGCCCAGGCAGCGGCCCTGGCAGCGGCCCAGGCAGCGTCCCAGGCAGCGGCTCTGGCAGCGTCCCTGGCAGCGGCCCAGGCAGCGCC
>JAJBAW010000142.1 GCA_020532545.1 Candidatus Cloacimonadota bacterium
CGCAGCAAAAAAGGCAGCCCTTTCTATGCCTGCAACCGCTATCCGGATTGTAAGTGGATTTCAAATTACAAGCCGGTGCCCCAAGTCTGCCCCAATTGCGCAAATCCATATATGGAAGACCGCTACAGCAAAGATAAAGGCAACTTCTTGCAATGCCCGAAATGCAAACACGTGATAGAGTCATAGAGTAGATTATGCACATTGCTGATGGGATCAAGAGCGCATTTACCAGCATAGCCTCGCACAAAATGCGCAGTGCCTTGACCACCACCGGTATCATTATCGGTGTGATGGCTGTGGTTACGATGTTTTCCAGTATCTATGCCCTGAAGAGTTTGATCACAAACAACATGGAAGGCATGGGCTGGAATCACTCTGTAATCATCGTCCCTGGAGATCAAAGCTTTCAGATGGGTGGGGGAAACGCCCGCTCTGCCGTCAAAACTCAGAGACGGGCCGAGCAACTGGTGAAACCCCTTGATTATGACGATTATCTTGCCTTGAAGGAAAGCCTGGAATACAAGAATATCTATAGCATGATCGAACGCAGCAGCCTGCTCAGGGTGGGCAATCAGGACAAATACGTCACCGTAAAGGCCACAGAGAATGGCTTCTTCACCAGCAAGAATTACAAGATTTCTAAGGGGCGCTATTTTAGTCCGTTGGAGATGCAGGAAGGCTTGCCGGTTGCGGTTTTGGGCAGTAAATATGCCCAGACCTATCTGAAAGATCAGCAGGTTTTGGGCGAAAGCCTCATTCTGGGAGACCATCGCTACCAGATAGTAGGAATCCTGGGTGGTGATGAACTAAATAGCGGCAGTGGTATGAACTTTAATACTTGGGAGCGGGACCGTGATCTTCAAGCTGTCTATGTCCCCCTGAAGTATGGCGCCTATCGCTTTGGTTCAAATAAAGCGGTGGATCAGATCTACCTTCAGTCCGAGGATGCAGAGTCCTATCAGCGCTTGCGCACTCAGGCCCGCCAGCTTCTGCTTTCCAGACACAATATGTATCCCAATTTTAGCTTTATGGATATCGGCGCTATGATGCTGAATATCTCCGAAGAGATCGACAAAAACATGAAGAAGTGGAATATCACTCTTTCTACCATAGCCTCCATCGCGCTGATCGTGGGAGGAATAGGCCTGTTTTCCACCCTTCTGATCTCCATTCAGGAACGCATGACGGAGATCGGCATCCGCAAGAGCATTGGGGCTACAGACCGGGATATCTTCTTTTACTTCATCGCAGAGGCTTTGAGCCTGGCGATCTTGGGCGCCTTGATCGGTATTGGCATGGCCTGGATCTTGATTAGCCTGGCGGGTAAAGCCATGAAGTTCCCGCTCTATCTGCCTTGGCCGGGAGTAGTGCTGGGGCTGCTGTTCTCTGTGCTGATTGGCTTTCTTTCAGGCCTCTACCCAGCCATAAAAGCCGCCAAAATAGACCCCATCAAAGCTATCTATTATCACGACTAAAAGAAAGACCGGTAGCGTGAACATATGTGCCACACTGGCCGGTCTTCAAGTCTTAGCGGATATACTGGACGCTGATGCCTTCCGGATATTTGTTGCCGACATTGAATTGCAACTTTGATTTGAAGGACTTCTGTTTGAGAGGGCTGTATTCTCCCTGATTAGTCCAGAAGCTACCTTTTAGCGTAGCCTGAACTATCTTGCGGTTATGCGGTCCAGGCATCTCATCAAGCTTGTGAATCAGCACCTGTTCCACCAGCCACTTTTCGGCATTTCGGGGGATTTCAAAGGCCTTGCCTTGCATATGGTCATTGGCAAAATCCTTGATTGCACAGCAGATATCAGGATCTTCGACATATTTCGGTTTGGACGATAACGCGGGCAGTCCATAAACATAGATCAGGCAAGCACCGAGGATTATACCTGCCAGTAACATAACTTTCTTAAGCAATTCACTATCTCCTTGTAGTATTACAATTTCAACTTTTGGACTATGCCTTCCCCACAATTGCGACAGATCTCAATGCTCTGCCGGTCGTGGAGTAGCTTAGTTCTCATTTTATTCATTTTATCTGAAGTCCAGAGCTGATAGAAATCAGCATCATAGACGTTTCCTATCTTGTACAGGACATCTTTATCATAGCAACATATACTTAGTTCGCCATCCCAATTTATCACAGGCTGAGTCCACAGCCTGCGACAGCGGTTCAGGAGCTTGTTGGCCAGCTCAAAGTCTTGCCCTTCTGCTGTGTAGCGGCTGAGTGCATGATCTTTGGGCAGATACACTACATCTTCCGGCTTGTAGATCTGCACTGTTTTAAAATCCAGGCAGTCCACTCCCAGTTTTTTAGCCTGGATGCGCACAGCCGGGATCTCATGCTCGTTTTGCCGCATCACGATGAATTGCCAATCGACGCACGGGGTCTGGCTTTTGAGGCGTTTCTTGGCCTGGATCAGCTTCTGCATATTGTCCAGGACCAGAGCATAATCTCCACCCACGCGATAACCATTATAGGTCTCTTCCGAGATGCCGTCCATAGAGATTATGATCCTATCCAAACCACTGCGGACAATAGCCTCGTGGTCCAAAGGCAGGCTGGCATTGGTGGAAGTCATGGTGTAAAGCTTCTTCTGGGCAGCATAGGCCACCATCTGGTTAAACTGGGGATTCAGATAGGGCTCTCCCTGATTCCAGAGGATCAGCATACCGACCTTGTGATGAATCTGATCCACAATCCTTTGGAAACCGCTCAGACTCATCATGCCCCGCTGTCGGCTGAGAGTGCCATTGCCACTGGGGCAGAGAGGGCACTGCAGGTTGCAGATATTGGTGGGTTCGATCATTACTGCCGGCGGATAGTGCTTCAGGATCGTCCTTTTAGAAAGGACAGACAGGCGATAATCCAAGCTTGAGCCGATGAGATGCGTCAGTCTTTGACCTTTCAAAAAGGCTGCGGCAAGGCGCAGTTTATCGTTTGAGAGCATGCTTTAGATTTCGGCCTTTTTGAGGAAAACCAAACCGATGAGGGTGAAGGCCAGATTGGGTGCCCAGGCAGCCCAGA
>JAJBAW010000048.1 GCA_020532545.1 Candidatus Cloacimonadota bacterium
GCACACGTGACAGGATATACATCTATCCGGATAAGTTTTCAGCATTTTCATCGCCTTATACTCCTATGATTTTCTCTTAGATTTCCATATTTATCTATGGCTGATAGTGGTCAACAAAAATCTTTCCAGTTGCGGTTATTAGTGCTTTCAGTGCTTTTAGTATTCCAGGTTCTTGCAGCAAGCATTGCCGTCGAGATGACGTGGAGATAGCAGGAAAAAATGCTCTTATCTCCAGGGCATCTTGAGCACATGTCATGCGCCATGGGACGTGCAAGAAATGACCTGCCCACTCGGTTTGCAAGAGAGCCTAAAGAAAGCCTGATAAAACTCAAATCGGGCAGATCGTGTAAATCTGCCCGATTCAAGAGACAGCCTTCGATACCCGATAAGCTGTCTATTCAGCTATTTATCTGCTCATATCTCTGACACAGAGCTATCGGCAAACTTGGTGAGAGCTCAGTGCGAGGCGGTCACCCGGTAGAAGTACTTGATGCTTGCGCCGGCGCTGGTATCCGTCCAGTTGAGGCTGGCGGTGCCTGCCACAAATGTTCCCCAGTTCGCTGCATAAGGATCCTGGCTGCGGTAGATATAATAGTTTATAGTTCCCGGAACGATATCCCAGCTGAGGCGAGGCCGCCCGCCCTGCCAGCTTATTTGAACATTTTGGGGAATATCAGATCCGCTACTTTCCCAGAATACCCGGTTGTAGGGGTCATTTTCGAAGGCTGCTCCGGCAAAGCTTCCGCTGGCGTTCACAAAGGTGATCTTGCCGGCAGCATTGTCATGATGCACATTGTAAGCTCCGCCCCAGGTATTGGTGGGGAAGACTACGTTATTTACCGTCACAATCTGTATGCTGTGTTTTTGCAGCAAAGTTCCGCCCGCCTGGCCATTGCGGAAGGTGCAATCATTAAAGCTATATGCATCAGCCACGATCGATCCGGAGGCGAGGTAAAGCCCTGCTGTGTTTAGCTTTTCAAAGATGCAGCGGTTGGCTTTCAATTCGCCATAGGCATTGAATCTGATCCCATAGTATCCTGTAGAACTGGTGATCAGGGCAGTATGGCCCGGGTCGCAGTCCACTACAAGGCTTCCCCGCAGGCTATGTGAGCTGCCACTGAAGACCAGCGAACTCTGGTCTGCCAGATCCAAAATCGCCGCTGAGGCCAGGACCAGCTTTCCCCCTGCTGTTACATTGATGGTGCCGCCCATAGTACAAGAATAATCTATTAACCTGAATTCTCCGGCGACAATATTCATCTGCGTAGTGCCGCTAAGGATGAGGTCTTGAGCCAGTCCCACATATCCGGTTCCGGTCTTGTTGATGGTGAAGGTGGGGATCGTAAGCGGCGAATAGGCTTCCAAGATGGCAGCGGAGCTGCCGCGCATACTTACCGCTGCTCCCGAGGCATTGATGGTGCCAAGTTCGGTGGCCGAAAGGGAGCCGTAAATGTTTAGCGTAGAAGCTGGCATAAACACCCCACCGGCGAGGCAGAGTTCGCCGTTGATGGTGAGTGGGTCGGCGGTGGAGACCGTGCTTCCGACACTGGTTTTACTGATGAAAAGGTCATAGAAATAGTTGCTCGCGTGGCACTGGATCATCGCATTGTTTGTGCCGGTCATTTGCACTTTGCCACCTGCGGGTTGGAAAGTATTGGGCGTGTTTGCGGTCAGGTTCCAGCCTACTTTCAAGGTTCCCCCGTTTGAGCTGAAGCTCGATCCGGTAGCAAAATTGATGCCGTTTGATAGCACATTGAAGGTGCTGTTGGTGAGGCTGAGCGCTCCTCCGATATGCATGTACACCCCCGCATAGGGCCTATCCACCAAAAAGGTGGCGTTGTTCAGCGCGAATTGACCACTATTAAAGATTAACCCGCTGTGTCCCAGGAGGGTGCAATTGTCCACCGTGGCATTGCCATTGATCATGATGTTGCCGTTGACCGTCATATTGGCGGTGATCAGCAGAGTGCCTGCGTTTGTGACAGATATCAATCCGGTGGAGATTGGGCTATTGGCAGAAAAGGTGCTGCCTCCGGCGACTCCCAGATTGTACCGGATCACGAAGGGCAGCGAATTCTGCGTGTGCACACTGCCATTTACCTTTTGCACATCGAGGCTGGCGATGCTGCAATTATTGGAGAGGTTAATCAGGTTATTCGCTCCTGCCCCCTGAAAGTTCAGATGGCTCTCATCACCGAGCACGAAACTGGAATTGGCCGCAATGTAGAGATTATTGTAGATATCTATATCGCCCCATTCGATGTCAGCGAAAGCTCCGGCATCCCAATAGAGGCTGGCATAGACCACCAGCTTGTCGTCTTCATTGGTCATATTCACGATGCCGGAGACGTGCATATTGCTCTCGGTGCTCAGGGTATGTCCGTCCAAAATCAGGGTACCCGAAACCAGATTGATATCACCAAAGGCATAGATATTGCTATTCATTCGCACGCTATTTGCTCTCAGTGCGGCATAATCTGTGGCTGTGCTTGACTCATCTCTGCGAACTAAGTTCTTGCGTGAAAGTGAGCTATTTCCTTGATGTGATGAGGCCTCGTTTAGGGCCAACTGAGTTCCGGATCTGCCCTTATTGATCTTCAGGCCATGCAGATAGCTCTGGTTGTTGCTGAAATGTAGCACCGCATCGCTGGAACCGTACATTTCCAATATTCCTCCACCCGGCTGAAAATCAGTGCGGTAGCAAAGGAAAGAGCCTGAGGTCCTGAGGGTACCGCCCGTAATGTTTGAGACAAACGAAAAGTCATCGTCGTCAAGGATCCGGATCCCGGTGTTAAAATCCAACACACCACCGCTCATATCGAGCCTGGCGTCAGCGGCGTAGGCCCAATAGCTATCATCGTTGCCGCCCGTAATGCTCGCAAAGCCGCCATAGATCTCCAGCCAACCGTTCAGATCCACACTCTGAGCGGCATCCTGAGTGATGTCCAGGCTGCCACTTTGCAGGATAAAATGGCCATAAATACCATCCGCTGCAAGATCGAACAGCGTTAAATTGGCATCAACAATCTCGATGGTTCCGTTTGCGTACTGGTAACTATCCACATAAACAGCACTATTGATGAGCAATTTATCCGCGCTTTTGTCCAGGCGCAAAATATTGAACCAGGTACTGGCGACAGTCTGAGGGCCGGTTCCGTTGAATACCACGGTGGAGCTATCCTTATTAAAGGTGCCAGAATCGTGCACCATCCAGTTGCCGCCAATCTTAAGGGTATTATTGCCGGCGTTAAACGCTCCACTTGCGACATTTATATTTCCCTTCACGGTTAAATTGCTACTCAGAGTAGTCCCACTGGTTCGTTGCAGGTCCAGATTGTTCAGGTAATCTCCAGCATGAGGAAGGCTGATCACTTTGGCGCTTTGGGAGCCGGTGATTTGGAGGGTGCCGACGTTCCATTGGATTCCAGACGTGGTGGTGTTTTGGCTGATGAGGCTGCCCTGCAGATAAACTGTGCCTGTATAGTAATTGTGGAAAGTGCTATTCGGATAGTTTTGAATGTTGCCCGAAACTAATAGATCATGGGTTGATACTGAAGATAGTGAAAGTGTGGCGCCTTCTGTCTTGCTTATTCTGAGGTTATAAAAGGCGGTGTAGGCGCTGTGATTGACAATAATGCTGGATGTGGGGCCGTAGAACTCCAAATATCCGCGATCAACGGCAAAGGCTGAACCCGAGCTGAATTCCATCGAACCTTTGCAGAAGATCTTCGCATTATCGTCCGTGATGCTGGCCGAAGCGTGATTCTGCCAGTTCAGATCACCCTGAACCGAGAAATTACCCAGTGCACTGGTCATAATGAGCTCTCCGGCAAAAGAGACCGTGCCATCCACGACGAGGTGTTTATCTCCCACGGTGATCTGTCCATTAGGGTATACTTGCAGAGTTCCCTTCACCCACAGATTATTAGGCAGGCTCAGATTGCCGGTGTTCGCCACCACAAGATGATTCAGAAAGCCAGCCGCGTGTGGAATGGAAATGCTTTGATTCGCACCGTTCATTTTTAAGGTTCCAGAGTTCCAGGTAATCCCTGCCGCGCTGGTATTCCCGCAGATCAGATCTCCCTTCAGGGTCACAAGTCCTATAAATGCGCTATTGATCCCGCTGCTGGGCGAGCATTCCAGATTTCCATTGATGGTAAAGGGCCGCGTGGAGAGGCTGGATATTTCAAGTTTGTAGGGTGATGCTTTGAGCGAGCTCACTTTGTTTAGCTGAGTATCGGCACTTTTATTGATAATGTAGGAATCGTAATCTACAGCAGGAATGAATCCCCCGGAATAAAAAATCACGGTACCTCGTGCCATCTGCAGACTGGAATCCACCTCAAAGGTCATCCCCCTTTTGCAGCGGATTTGGGCTCCGTCATTTTGAATGGTCAGATTAGAAAGTGCTTGCCAAGTGATGTCTCTACCGGAAACCAGGATCGAGCTCGCCGCTATCATGATAATCCTGCCATAATCGATTATATCCTCCTGCACATAAAGCCCAGCAGAACTAATCATTAACTCGGCTCTGGTCGAAAGGAAGAGATTCTTACAAAAGGCATCCTGAGTTATGGAAGGATATCTAGTTACATTGCCATATATTGCGACGTTTTGGCTTTGATTCGGGACGCTATTGCCCGACCAATTTGCCGGACTATGCCAATCTGAACTAAGCGCCCCCAGCCAAGTCCTATCTATGGCGAAAGATGGGGCATCACCAAGGAAATCAAAGCTCACAGTTTTGTTTGCAATATTCCTGGTGATGTTCGTTATGGGGCGGTGCGTAAATGCTCCTGCCCAGGATTTTGAACTGGGCAAAGTGAAGTCTGAAAAAGCGGTTTTCTGGGTTCCGTTCCAGGCACAATTGGCATCGTAGATGCTCCCATAGGAAGAAGGGGTAGCATTAGGATCCATACTGGCATTTTGACTAACAGGGTACATCTTTTGGGGGTGGGTAGCATTGATACCGTTTCCAGCTTGAGGATAAGCTGCATGTACATGGTAAATGAGCATCCCCTCCCCAGGCAGAGCTGCGTCAAAACCAACTTTTTGCCGGTTTTCGATCAAAAAGTACTCATTGGGAGTAGTGGTATCGTAGCGGTAGAAACTGGATGAGTTTTGCGCTGCATTTTCCAGAGTGACCGAAGTTCCCGCATCTAAGGGTTGCAATGGTGCCCACTGGTAATACACTGTCTTGGTCAGTCCATTATGATGCGCCGGAGTTTTCCCATCATTATTCCAATTCCCAGACCCCATTAAGTCCCATGGACCTGTCCCGTAATACTGCCCACCCGTGTCGTAATCTGTATCGTAAAAATCTTCGGCGCCTAAGGTGTGGCCAAACTCGTGACAAATAACGCCAATCGTGGTGATCTGACCAGGCCAATCCACGCGTTGTAATTCTGCAGAGCAAGAATAATCATAGACGTATACTCCATCCTTGAATACAGGGACACCCAAGTTCCAGGCATGTGCTCCAAGAGGCCCTGGATAGCCAGCATAAAGCATGTAAACCCCATCAACCATTCCGTCATTATCGTTATCATAATCGGAAAAATCAACATCTGCATCAGCGAGATTTATCGCTTGCCGAAGCACCAGCCTTGCATCAGTCCCATAGTAAGATATGCTATTGGCGAGTTGGTAGGGCCCTGCTACATCTGTAGTTAAATTCAATTGACCGTAAGAGTTTTCAAGATAAAAGTCCTTTACACTGCCGGTAGACCCATTGTGGGAATAGCCAATCTGATTGAAGAGATTCTGGAAATCAAGCTGGGTTCTGGTAATGGGTGTGTCTGCAAAACCGACCAGGATGGCAAGAAGCTTCCTATTCCCCGTGGTGGGAAATGCTCTGCTTTCTGTATCATAAACATCCCAAATTTGGATCAGCATATCGATTTGGGATTTGCTGAAGCGGAGCTGTGGTTGCAGCTTAGCAAGCAGTTCCAATTCATCGGCTCTGCGGGTGGATTTGTTGCTGGCCATGATGCCGGATGGCACCATATCATCGTATTCGTCCAAAACGGCATATTCATAGGATCCACCTTCATTGTAGAGCAGGGAATAGCCATCAGGTGTTTCGCCCCAAGATACTTTTTCATCCCCTTTCAAATAAAACTCCAGTTTAGTGCCATCCTCTTGCTTAAAACTCGTGAGCCAGGGGGAGGCTGTTGCCGCCATTAACATGCTTGTAAGACTTAGTAAAAATAGTAAAACGAAGGTCATCAAATGGTTTTTCATAAGATCCTCTTTTAAATGGTTGAGTTACCAATGCTGGTGTTTATGCCAACGCGATGTTCCACTTATCTTGCGAAGGCTCTTGATATAGACCTTCAGCTCACACGATATACGCTTCAAGGCTGGCTGTACCAACCGCAACCAACCATCAGCATATTAACTCAACTCAAGATTTCTTGTCAAGAACTTTTTCTGTCTGCAAAAAAATCGCAGTTCCGCTCCGAACCAAGTTTGCTGCAAGAGCTTCACTCCAATGTGCCCCAAACGCTTATGCTGCCTTGTTCGTTGTTGCTTAGCTATGAATAATGACGTTTCAGCCTTCTCAGTCCTCTCAGTTCTCAGTGTTCTCAGTGCTTGCACGCTTGCAGTACTCTCACAATGGATTTTGCTGCTAGGTCTGACATTTTCAAAATAAATACTTGCTTTATTGGAAGACCTCATTATACTTTCGATTGACAGTATCATGAGAGTATTTCGGCAGAACATAGAAGGGCAAAATTAGTTTCCAAACACTAAAGTGAAGGTCGCCACAGAAACATCATCGATGATGTGCATTTGCGGCCAGGTTCTTTGCTCCTACGAGAAGTGAAGAACATAAAATCTTAAACAGTTGAGTTTCAAGAGTGTCAGAAAGTCTTGGAATACACAAAAAGACAAGGAGAAAACATGAGAATAACTAAAGTTCTTTTACTGGTAACGCTATTCGTGTTAACGTTTGGTGTAGCCAATGCAAAATCAAATGGATCTATTTTCGGTTGGGGCCTGGAGGGTGGTATCGCAATCGGCGATAATGCCGGTTCCGATGAAGACATCAGCCCTTTGGCCCGGGGATTTATGCAAATAGACATGACGAAGCAATTGATCACCCGCTTGGGTGTGAGCTATCTGCCGATAGGTGCTGATGGCATTTATTCTACCGAAACCTTTATGGGAGATGCTCGTTTATTGTACAGACCTTTCCAATTTAGATACATGGCTCCCTACTTGTATGCAGGCGTAGGTGCCACCAAAGATACTGGGTATGGCGACTCACCAGTGCTGCTCGCAGTACCTTTTGGCATAGGTTTCCAGACCAAGATCACCCCCAAAATGCTCCTTGAAATCAGTGGAGGATACACATTATCCGTTTCTGATGAACTGGATAGAAGAGTACGTACAGATGATCTTAACTGGATAACCAACAAAAAACATGATGGATTTTTTACTATTTCAGCCGCTGTAGCTTTTACCAATCCACGCAAGGCCGAAGAACCCAAAGTAATAGTCGAAAAGAAGCCTGAAATAGATCCCAGAACCATTGATACAGATGGTGATGGCTTGACCGATATGGACGAGCAAAAATATGGCACCGATCCCAATAATCCAGACACAGATGGTGATGGACTTTCCGATGGTGATGAAGTGCACATATACCGGACTAATCCTTTGAAGGCAGACACTGATGGTGATGGCCTCACGGATGGCCAGGAAGTCAACCAATATAGAACTGACCCTCTGCAAGTGGACACCGATGGTGATGGCCTGAGTGACTATGACGAAGTAATGGTCCACATGACCAATCCTTTGGTAAAAGATACCGATGGCGGTGGTATGGATGATGGCGCAGAGCTCAGAGTCAGCAAAAATCCTCTTGATCCCAAAGATGACATGCTGGACCTTAGCGAAGCAAAACCAATCATTCTTGAAAACGTCTTCTTCGATACAGCAAAATACGAGATAATTCCTGAAATTGCCTCTGGCCTGGAGCAAACAGCCACTACCCTGAAAGCAAATCCGGAAGTGAAGATAACCATTATCGGTCATGCCGATAGCGTAGGCACCGATGCCGACAACCAAATTCTTTCCGTGAACCGTGCCGAATCAGTGAAAAACTGGCTCGTTGGCAAGGGTATCGATGCGAAGAGAATTAAGACCATGGGTAAAGGCGAAAGCAAGCCTGTAGCGACAAACGATACAGAAGCAGGTAGAGCCCAGAACCGCAGAGTAGAAATTGAGGTGGAAAAATAACTGCACCCCGAACTAAAGCTTCAAATTAACAGCAAGCTAAAAATAAATATCGGGGCACGGTCGCAAGATCGTGCCCCGATTTCTTTTTTGCAAAACTATGTGAGAAGTCAGAGGATTCAGGGTTTATGATTTCTGAGATCTTGGAGCGGGGGGGTTCTGGTGCAGATGTTTTGGGTGTAGGAGTCTTTGGTGCAGATGGTTTAGTGCTGATGTGTTTGGGGTGGTTGTTCTTGGTACAGATGTTTTTAATGCGGGCATCCCTGGTGTGAGTGTTCATGGCTTAGGCGTTCTTAGTGCGGATGTTTGGCGTGATTATCCTTGGTGAGGTTTATAAGTACGGGTGTTCTTGGTGTGGAAGTTCAACTATTTTACAACTCCAACACTCCGGCACCCTGGCACTCCTGCGCTCCAGCATCTCTAAATTTTAAACTACAGCAATCCAGCCGTTTACCTCGCTGAACATATTGCATCACATGAACAAACCAGGCTCTCATTGTGATAAAATGAGTAATGATTCTACCCCTGCATCCCCATCTTCATAACCGCCTTGAAAGACGATAGGCAAGGGTTTTAACCCTTGTGCCACAGGCTACTATCCGGCCAAGACGATTTCCCGGTCTTTTAAGGCCGGGCACACCGAAGCTGGATCTCATATTTATTGATTTATTTTATCATGGCGTCGGGAAATACAATCTCCATAGAGAAATCCGCCTTCAGAACCTGTGGGAAGCATGTCCATCGAAGCCCGCCAACCCGTGCCTTAAAAGGCCCGGAAATCGTCTTGGCTAGGCAACTCGTAGCGTGGGGGTTAAAAACCCCCACCTAAATTCTTTCAAAGATGATATGAGCTACATCCTGATCTATCTAACTTTCAAGGAATATATCTCCGCGAGGAAGCTCAGCCATTCCAGAACCCCTGCACCACCGCACCAAGAACTCTATAACTTAAATACTCCCGCACCAAGAACTCCAGAACTAAAATAAATCAATCCTCGGTGGTCACTTTTATTCAGGATCTACCGATGTAGCCACTATCTTGAAGAAGGCTTTATCTGCCGTGCCAAGCTCGATACTACAGCCCTCCTGCCAACCCCATAGCTCCCAATTCTGCAGATCAGCACTACGCCAGATCTGATACGACCGCGCTCCGGGAACAGCTTCCCAGCTCAGACTGCTACCGCTGATATCCACAGAAATCTCTGCCGATACCGCCTCCAGAATGACATCCTCAAAGACAAAGCTAATCTGAGGCAGCAGATTGCTTAGCGTACCAGCCGCAGAAGGCGACAAAGGAGCATAAACCACGCTATCACTATGGACATAGCGGCTACGGCCCGGTCGGGAAGCATCTGTATATTGCAGGAAATAATTCGCGCTATTGAAATACGCCGTGTCCAGAGGGCGATTTGTGCGAATCGCCAGCTCTCCCCCACTGTACACAAAAGGCTGGATAAAGTGCAGGTACAAGCTGCCCACACCAGATTCCAGGTTTACCGTGCTATCAAAGACCAAGGTGTAATCTGCGCTATCCAGCCAACCCGCCGCAAGATTCTGCACAGCAGTATTCTTCATCCATACTTTCAAGGGTTTGGCCTGCATCCCCTGCAAAAAATCGTAGTGATAGATGATGCCGGAGATCTGCCCATTAGGGAAAAAAAGTTCCTCCGCAGTGTAGATGCTTTCTGCCACACTGTTTTTCCAGTAGAAATTGAAGGGCAGGGTATTCGCCGTAGAGCTGGTTTCAGCGTTGTCCACCAGATGAATTTCAGCCTCCGGCGAGAAGATTTCGATAGTATGCTCAGAGGAGCTATTATTTGCAGGAACGCTATCGCTATTATGCTGAACTTGCGCTATGATCCGATAAGAACCAGAGGCGGGAAAATCGCAGAAGAGAGAATTTACGGCAGTTTCTCCGGGAGCCAGGGCAAAGGCAAAGCTGCTCTGTGAGAGCACGGTAGAGCTATCCACATCGATCAGTTTCAGGGTGTAAAGGCTCATAGAGTTTTGCGAGCTATTCAGCACTTCGATATCAAAACGGACATTTTCGGCATTTTCCGCATAGCTCGGGGCGCTGAGTTTCTTCAGCTCCAGATCCCGCACAGGCAGGATCAAAATCTCAATATCATCCAGATAGATGCTGCGATATGTTCCACCCAGGCCATGCTGGAAGGCCAGATAAGTGTTGCTACCGGAATAGGAGCTCAGATTGAGATCAATCTGGCGGTAGTCCATACCCAGAGTGATAGTCTGTAGCGGCGAGAAGGCCGAAGTAGGACCGCTCTGTGTGCCAATGATCAGAGTTTGGCCGGATGTGCCGCCCCGAGCTTGGAACTTCAAGCGCAATTTCTTGAGACCACCTTTGATGGGAGAACTCACCAAACGCAGATCTGCATTAGCATCGCCCGAATTGCTGAATTGAACGCAGTTCGGTGCACTAAAACTCTGCGAATTGTAGCTGCGCACATAGGCCGAGCTGGAGCTGGATGTATTTACCACAGAGAAAGTAGGCGGCAGGTTTGGCGTTACATAGCTATCAAAGCCTTCACTAAAAGGCAGCTTCAGAGAGCTGGCAAGCGCAAAATCGTCAAAATACATGTTGTTGCCATAGCCACTTACCGCTTTGAAGATCAGATACTTGCTGCTATTGGCGCTGATGGGCAGATCGAAACTGTAGGAATACCAACCGTTGCTGATCACCTGTGGACTCAGGGCAGTGCAGCGATTGACGGTGCCGATCAAAACAGGGCTGCCACCAAGGTTCGGGCTGCTATTCAGATAAAGCTCAATGCGGTCTGTCTTGGTACTGGATCCCGTATCCCGATACATAAAGAAGGATGCGGTGTAGTTCAGATCCCCGGTATCCGGAGCTTGCAGGATGGGCGTCACCAGCATGGCAGAGTTCCCAATGCTGGCCGTATAGCTGTTGTAGCGCAGCATTGCCGTACCCTGATAGGGACTGCAGGAAGGAGAACTGCCAGAACTGACCTGTTCAAAAGTCTTGGTTCCGCTGATGGCTGCACTGCTCCAGCCCCGGGGCGGGAAGAATGTTTCATAGCTTTCCTGGTAGCTGGCGCTGGTGAGATCCCATTCCACCACCGGCACCATGCCCTTATTGAAGGAGATGGTGGCTCCAGCCGAACCCACCTCAAATATACTGAGCGGACCCATGCTGCCATTCTGCATAAAGGGATAAGGATCGGTGCTGCTATTGAGCAAGGTGCGTCCACTTTCCAGACTGAAGCAGGCGTTATTCAAAGTGCCATTGGCGGTAGGACTGCCTCCGGGACGATATATATACACTCCATCGGGAGGACCATCCGCATTGCCATTATAACGCGTATCAATACGATAGGCCAGCAGGCCGCTCCCTGGCAAAGAGCTCTCAAAAGTTCCGGTTTTGCGCCGGTATTCCAGCACAAAGTATTGGTTGGGATCGCTGCTATTGATGCGATAAGCAGAGCCTTGCTGCATGGTAAGAGGGTTCAAAGTGTAGAGCTGATCTGTACTGATGGTGGGGATAGTGAGCCAGCCTCCGTATCGCTGTTTCATATAGGCGCCCATGTGTTGCGGGGGATTGGTATTGCTCTGCATGAGGTCCCATCTGCCTGCGGGATCAATGCCATTGCCTGTGTAATGATACAAATCCGGAGCGCCCAGCGTGTGGAAAAATTCGTGACAGATCACGCCCACATTTTGCGAACTGAGGAAATCCCGAAGCTGTAAATTGAAGTCGTACACCCTTTTGCCATTGATATATACATAGCGGTCGTAAAGAGACCAGCGATGGGGCCACAAGAGTTCTGCCCAACCGTCCGCGCCACCGGAGATGATGAAGACCACATTATCCACTTTGCCATCACCATCAGAATCTACCACCAAACTACTGGGGATCACAGCATCCAGGGCATTACAGGCATTTTGCAAGAGGGTAAATTCTCTGGTCCTGTGCTGGGTCTCGCCATTATAGCCGTTGGGATTGCTGCTGGCATTGTAGGGCTGAAAGTAAGAACGCGGATGGCTATCCTGCCAGGAAACTACATATTGATTTGCCGCCACAGGATAGAAATGCGTATTCACGGTAAGTTGATTGTAGCTGGCTTCCAAAAAGTAGTTTTTCTGCGAGCTGGCATTGCTATTGAACCAGCCCTCATAGAGGCTGATATTTTGATTGAACTCTGCCTCACCGGCAAAACGGATGAAGATCACCAGATTGTTGATCGTACCGGTGGTGGGTGCATTGCGGCCCTGGGGCATGGGAAACTTTTCCGCCCGGGCAGCCTTGTATTCCTCCACGCTGATATTCACCCCAGGCTCCAGATTCACCGGCAGATCCTTGCCCACGATCAGCCTGGAGGCTTGCACTTTGCCGCCACTCAGCTCTGCATAACAGTAGTATCCGGTTTTGGGATCGGGGATGATGGTGTAATTTTCGGCATCATGCAGCCAATTATGGTATTCGTCGCCACTGGCAAAGCATTCCAGCTTGCTGCCATCCGGCTGACTAAGGGTCAGAGGCATATTCGTAAGATAAGCTGCCTGCAGACAAACTGCAAACAAAGCGAGCATTAGTATAATGACCAAAAGGCGGTGCTTCATAAATGTATCCTTTGAAAGTTTATGGGACCAGATGTGCAGCTTTTCAAGCTCTGGATAACTGTCAATCTTTCTTATGCCCTTCGTCATGAAGAGGCTTGCGATAGACGGTTCAGACCGCCAAGCTGCAGGGTATGAAGCCGCAGACCTTCAGAGCGAGGATTAGAGCAGCTCTACGCCTTGCACCGCAATAAATCCTATAGGGCCGTAATTTATATAGCAAACTATAACTACACAATCGCTTGAGTCCTGTAGGGTGGTTATTTCAGATAGCAAAACATAGCCACACAATAGCTTGAGTCCTATAGATACACCTTTAAAGCGAGACATAGTGCACTCCTAAGATCCCTACACACAATAAGTCCTGTAGGGACGTTATTTCAGATAGCAACTATCATCCACACAATGACTTGAGTCCTGTAGGGACGTTATTTCAGATAGCAAACCACAGCCACACAATGACCCAAGTCCTGTAGGGACGTAATTTCAGATAGCAAACCATACCCACACAATGGATTGAGTCCTGCAGGGACGCATATTAGACATAAACCAACATTCAGAGCATAATCAGGCTTCAAAGAAAAACGAAGGAATGCCAAAAGCTGGTCTATCAATTGAAATCTGTTTCAACCCTTGTTTTAATGGATTCATGGATAAAGAGAGGGGGGCGTGAAATGAGCCGGGTACTGCGTGAGTGTTTCAATCCTTGTTTTAATGGATTCATGGATAAAGACCCGGTGGAAGCCCACCTGCCGGAAATTATGCACGGGTTTCAACCCTTGTTTTAATGGATTCATGGATAAAGACCATATCTTCTACATCTGGAAATTTGGAGATATACTGTTTCAATCCTTGTTTTAATGGATTCATGGATAAAGAGTCGGTTGCGACTTCAATGTCATGCCGCTATGTGCATGGTTTCAATCCTTGTTTTAATGGATTCATGGATAAAGAGTATATCGTTAATCCGTCAATCCCTACTCACTTTATTGTTTCAATCCTTGTTTTAATGGATTCATGGATAAAGAGCCCTGAAATTATCGACGCCCTGGTCGAGCAGATGAAGTTTCAATCCTTGTTTTAATGGATTCATGGATAAAGAGATTGATGGCACATTATTGTATCTTGATGCGAAGAGAAGGTTTCAATCCTTGTTTTAATGGATTCATGGATAAAGAGATCTACGGCCTGGTCTATACTGGTGACTTCAGGGAAGTTTCAATCCTTGTTTTAATGGATTCATGGATAAAGAGTAAAATTCTCAGTGATAGATACGATATAATTTTAAGGTTTCAATCCTTGTTTTAATGGATTCATGGATAAAGACACTATGCAGGCCGGCCGGTTGTCCATGCGAGCCATATGTTTCAACCCTTGTTTTAATGGATTCATGGATAAAGACAGGTCAAGCTTTTTTCAAAGAGCTTTACTCTATCCTGGTTTCAACCCTTGTTTTAATGGATTCATGGATAAAGACAAGCTTGCTATCGCTTGCCTTGTCACTTTCACTTTTTGTTTCAACCCTTGTTTTAATGGATTCATGGATAAAGACCAAAATCCTCTCAATGAATGTCAATGGCATTACTGCGTTTCAACCCTTGTTTTAATGGATTCATGGATAAAGACACCTAAAACAATTGAGAACCCGCTTGACGCATTATGTTTCAACCCTTGTTTTAATGGATTCATGGATAAAGACCAAAAAAGTGATAAAAAACAGGCATAAATGAAGGCAGTTTCAACCCTTGTTTTAATGGATTCATGGATAAAGACCCCCATTAGAATCCCTCTTGACTGCTTTGGCTGAGTCGTTTCAACCCTTGTTTTAATGGATTCATGGATAAAGACCTTTACAGAGCGGTTACAAGCTCTTTAGCAATGAGATGTTTCAACCCTTGTTTTAATGGATTCATGGATAAAGACCTTTACAGAGCGGTTACAAGCTCTTTAGCAATGAGATGTTTCAACCCTTGTTTTAATGGATTCATGGATAAAGACGCCAGCTTCCTTGACTTGCCGGCCGGCACCTATAGGTTTCAACCCTTGTTTTAATAGATTCATGGATAAAGACTGAAGTGTCAAGCCTTCTTGAGGCTTGCTCACTCCGTTTCAACCCTTGTTTTAATGGATTCATGGATAAAGACACAGATGAGCAGATATCAGAAGCGATGGCAAAGTAGTTTCAACCCTTGTTTTAATGGATTCATGGATAAAGACAGCCATGCCATGGCTGCAATTTCTGGAGCTATGGTTTCAACCCTTGTTTTAATAGATTCATGGATAAAGACTGAAGTGTCAAGCCTTCTTGAGGCTTGCTCACTCCGTTTCAACCCTTGTTTTAATGGATTCATGGATAAAGACACAGATGAGCAGATATCAGAAGCGATGGCAAAGTAGTTTCAACCCTTGTTTTAATGGATTCATGGATAAAGACCCTTCATCGCCAAAGGGGTGATCTTCCGGAATATGGGGTTTCAACCCTTGTTTTAATGGATTCATGGATAAAGACCGGACTATGTGAATCGTGCCCGTGATCCTGAAATGAGTTTCAACCCTTGTTTTAATGGATTCATGGATAAAGACGCTTGCGCTGTGCGGGTTATTGGCGTTAGAATACATGTTTCAACCCTTGTTTTAATGGATTCATGGATAAAGACGCGTCGTGATCGCTATGGCAATCAGTCAATCATCAAGTTTCAACCCTTGTTTTAATGGATTCATGGATAAAGACTACGGCATTATGCTGTGGGAAGTCGTAATATTCTTGTTTCAACCCTTGTTTTAATGGATTCATGGATAAAGACGGTTGTGCGCGAACTGGGCAGATTAGATATAGCCGTGTTTCAACCCTTGTTTTAATGGATTCATGGATAAAGACTGCACGGGAAGAAGGTCACGCACAAGCACCTTCCTTGGTTTCAACCCTTGTTTTAATGGATTCATGGATAAAGACACAAGCTCGAAAGTTACAAGATGAAAATGGGCTCACGTTTCAACCCTTGTTTTAATGGATTCATGGATAAAGACCTTCGGCGGGTGCAAGATACAATGGGGCGGCGCATCGTTTCAACCCTTGTTTTAATGGATTCATGGATAAAGACATGCTGGTAATGATGGCAAAGATGGCGGCCACTTTGTTTCAACCCTTGTTTTAATGGATTCATGGATAAAGACAGGAGGGCTGGTTTCCCACACCTTCTCCATTACTGGTTTCAACCCTTGTTTTAATGGATTCATGGATAAAGACAGAATGGGAGGGATTGTACTCTGGCTCGCAGACTTGTTTCAATCCTTGTTTTAATGGATTCATGGATAAAGACATTTTCTGCACTGGTAATCTATGGCATCGAGACCGAGTTTCAATCCTTGTTTTAATGGATTCATGGATAAAGACAGCGATAATTTGACATAAGATTATGTTTCAAGACAAGTTTCAATCCTTGTTTTAATGGATTCATGGATAAAGACTAGAGGTTTTAATTATGCGATATATTAGAAGGCGGTGTTTCAATCCTTGTTTTAATGGATTCATGGATAAAGACTGGACACCAGTCAAGTTGCCACATACCTTAATGTATGTTTCAATCCTTGTTTTAATGGATTCATGGATAAAGACTGAATCAGAATGTCGCCTCTACATGAAGCAGGCAAGTTTCAATCCTTGTTTTAATGGATTCATGGATAAAGACACGAGATGAATATGAGAGAGAGTGCGGAAGCAGCGGTTTCAATCCTTGTTTTAATGGATTCATGGATAAAGACACATGCCGTCAATGGATACAACATCGCTATAATGAGTTTCAATCCTTGTTTTAATGGATTCATGGATAAAGACCAGGATACTGATTCGCGCTTGACGGCCTACGATTTGTTTCAATCCTTGTTTTAATGGATTCATGGATAAAGACCCGCCCCATTGTATCTTGCACCCGCCAAAGCCCCAGTTTCAATCCTTGTTTTAATGGATTCATGGATAAAGACGCTGCCGCCGCCACAAGAGGCGCCATCACCTCATCATGTTTCAATCCTTGTTTTAATGGATTCATGGATAAATACAAGATAGCAGAACGCTTAACAACTCGGTTATACAAGGTTTCAATCCTTGTTTTAATGGATTCATGGATAAAGACAATCGTGCAGAGATATACGACGAGCCTGAATTTGTCGTTTCAATCCTTGTTTTAATGGATTCATGGATAAAGACTATCTTGCAATGATTATCACCATCACCTGAATCCAAGTTTCAACCCTTGTTTTAATGGATTCATGGATAAAGACTGCTGGCATAACGCTCAACAGAGCGCAACGCAGAAGGAGTTTCAACCCTTGTTTTAATGGATTCATGGATAAAGACTGAGATGGGAAGAGTTTGACGGAGCCTCGCTTCGCAGTTTCAACCCTTGTTTTAATGGATTCATGGATAAAGACATCATCTTAAGCGGGTCTTTTATCGCATTGCTAAACAGTTTCAACCCTTGTTTTAATGGATTCATGGATAAAGACAAGAAGAAGCTCATAGAAGAAATCGCTGAACATCAGTTTCAACCCTTGTTTTAATGGATTCATGGATAAAGACATCCAATCCAGCTATCTGTGTGAGGATCATGATCGTGTTTCAACCCTTGTTTTAATGGATTCATGGATAAAGACATGGAAAACAGCATTGTCAAGATATCTGCCGATATTGGTTTCAACCCTTGTTTTAATGGATTCATGGATAAAGACGCGCCATATTTTGCATGGAGCTTTGTGTTGGTGAGTTGTTTCAACCCTTGTTTTAATGGATTCATGGATAAAGACTGGCACTTATTTCAGATGGTGAGTACATCGTCAATGCGTTTCAACCCTTGTTTTAATGGATTCATGGATAAAGACTCTGATTGAAGGTGCCCATACCAAGGTCGGCATAGATGTTTCAACCCTTATTTTAATGGATTCATGGATAAAGACAAACGTAAAGGCTAAAGAGCTGAATGAAACTCTGAGTTTCAACCCTTGTTTTAATGGATTCATGGATAAAGACGGGCTTTGGCGTTTGGTCAAAAAAGCTCGGTGTGGAGTTTCAACCCTTGTTTTAATGGATTCATGGATAAAGACGTTATTATCTGTATCTGCCAGGTTTTCCAGTACAGAGTTTCAACCCTTGTTTTAATGGATTCATGGATAAAGACCACGATTGCGCCGGTGCCACCGAATGTACGGTTGCGTTTCAACCCTTGTTTTAATGGATTCATGGATAAAGACGCTGACCATTGGCAGAGGAATTCAGGCTCTGGTGCTGTTTCAACCCTTGCTTTAATGGATTCATGGATAAAGACAACGATTGACGGTGGAACTTTTAATTAACAGGAGATGTTTCAACCCTTGTTTTAATGGATTCATGGATAAAGACAGATTGCTGGAATGGTAAAGCCATGAAGACAATGATGTTTCAACCCTTGTTTTAATGGATTCATGGATAAAGACCTATGCAGATGGCGGCCTGGTAGGCAACGTCCTCAGGTTTCAACCCTTGTTTTAATGGATTCATGGATAAAGACCACCTACGCGCCTTTTACCGGTTGGACTACCAACAGTTTCAACCCTTGTTTTAATGGATTCATGGATAAAGACATTAAAGAAATAAGAAATCTATCTATATATATATATACGTTTCAACCCTTGTTTTAATGGATTCATGGATAAAGACTGGAAGGAGATGCATAATGGCTTACAGATTAGGCTGTTTCAACCCTTGTTTTAATGGATTCATGGATAAAGACGAATATATTAGAAAAGGAGATTAACATGAACTACAGTTTCAACCCTTGTTTTAATGGATTCATGGATAAAGACTGGAAGGAATACGGTATAGACAAGCGCGAGTATCCGTTTCAACCCTTGTTTTAATGGATTCATGGATAAAGACAATTTGACCCGCAACCCGTTCGAATTGACAAGCAAGGTTTCAACCCTTGTTTTAATGGATTCATGGATAAAGACAATTTGACCCGCAACCCGTTCGAATTGACAAGCAAGGTTTCAACCCTTGTTTTAATGGATTCATGGATAAAGACTCACCGCTTGCACTCGGCAAGATCGAGGATAAGAGCGTTTCAACCCTTGTTTTAATGGATTCATGGATAAAGACAACGCCCAAAGGGACTCAGTGACCGCCTATAAGAGCGGGTTTCAACCCTTGTTTTAATGGATTCATGGATAAAGACACGCCCTCTTATCAGCTTTAGCGGAATCTAAGGTGTTTCAACCCTTGTTTTAATGGATTCATGGATAAAGACGAGTCAAAGGACTTATCAAATGACTACTATCGAATTAAGTTTCAACCCTTGTTTTAATGGATTCATGGATAAAGACACAGGCCACTACGCGCCAGGTTCAGTTTTATATCGAGTTTCAACCCTTGTTTTAATGGATTCATGGATAAAGACGATGTCCTCATCTTTTCGGGCATCATCGATACCAGGTTTCAACCCTTGTTTTAATGGATTCATGGATAAAGACAGAGGGTGATGAATACGTTACCGCGAAGGATCGCGGTTTCAACCCTTGTTTTAATGGATTCATGGATAAAGACTTGTATTCGTTGGTGGCACTGCGGAGCCCCTCATGCTGTTTCAACCCTTGTTTTAATGGATTCATGGATAAAGACAGCGAGCAAATCCAACCCATTTATCGCGCTACTTAGTTTCAACCCTTGTTTTAATGGATTCATGGATAAAGACCTCGAGCGCGAACTGGTATTGGGCGACTATATCAAGAGTTTCAACCCTTGTTTTAATGGATTCATGGATAAAGACAGATCTCAGCTCCAGTAATCTTGTGGCGAGGTAATGTTTCAACCCTTGTTTTAATGGATTCATGGATAAAGACCTGGTAAAATAAGTGGCATTTTTAAGCTCCTTTGTGTTTCAACCCTTGTTTTAATGGATTCATGGATAAAGACAGAGCATGCTGACCATGATCTGTTGGTTGTTCAATAGTTTCAACCCTTGTTTTAATGGATTCATGGATAAAGACTTCAAAAGCTGGCAGAGGCTAAAGTCGCTCTTAGTGTTTCAACCCTTGTTTTAATGGATTCATGGATAAAGACGCCCACGGTCTCGGCCTTGAACTTGGCGGTGGCGCGTTTCAACCCTTGTTTTAATGGATTCATGGATAAAGACACAGAGTCACTCTGTGGGTTTTATGAAATCTGGGAGTTTCAACCCTTGTTTTAATGGATTCATGGATAAAGACGGGATACAATCAGGATCAAGCTCATGATCATCAGGAGTTTCAACCCTTGTTTTAATGGATTCATGGATAAAGACACTCATCCCCCGCCAAGTTACTGTTCTACAAATAGCTATTGTATGAAAACCAGCACAGGATAAAGCTCTCTTTTCCGCTTTATAGGAC